>CAZEDP010000004.1:0-25807 GCA_964511035.1 uncultured Gammaproteobacteria bacterium | reverse complement strand
GATACAGAGACAGAACCGCCGGACTTAATATCGACCTGAACCCCGGTTATCAGGTTTTGAATGCCGAACAGGCTGAAGGATATTTAAGATACAGGCATGATGCCATCGGCGACATAGGAAGAATGAGAAGACAACAGTACTTTGTAAAAGGACTCGTTCAAAGAATGCAGTCTCCCGACATGATTGTAAAAATTCCTCAAATGATACAGCTTGCAAGCAAATACATCAGAACAGACATGAATTTCTACGAGCTGTCCCAGTTTGCAGCTTTCGGAAAATCCGTAAACCTAAGCAGCGTGCAAAGCGCGACTTTGCCCGGAAGTCCTTCTTCAAGGGGGCATGTGAGTTATTGGATTTTGGATACCGACAAATCACAAAATATAATTGACAGATTGATATTTAGAGAAGGTTCTGAACAAAAAACCACCCCTGTAACCGTCTCCATTGTCTATCCGTCATCTTTATCCGATAAGGTTGCTCTGGCAAAGCCGGAATTGGAAAAACTCGGTTATGTCGTCAGCTGCAAGAGAGTCGGGAAAGAACCTCACAGCCAAATATTGGCTCATTCCCAATATGCTTCGCCAAGTCATGCGGATACATTCAAAAAACTTATCCCCCAGTTGGAAGGAGCCCAATTCATAATTCAGCCTGACAATTACCTTTGCGGAAGCACCGATTTGACAATAGTTTTGGGTGCTGATACAAATTAAACACAATAAAGCATAAAAAAATCAGATTAATTTCTACATAATATCTTTGTTTAAAGCCGTCATAACAGCCTGTGTTCTGTCCTCTACTTCAAGCTTTTGGAAAATATTTTTAACGTGGGTTTTAACAGTGTTGAGGCTTATGTACAAAGCCTCTGAAATCTGTGAATTGCTTAGACCTTTGGCTATCAGATTGAGTATCTCGGTTTCGCGGTCAGTCAAAGAACAGTTCTGCAAACGAAGAGGTTTTTGTGAACTGACAAAACCGCCGATAACGATTTTGGCAACCGCGGGATCAAGCCACGAAGTGCCGCTGTAAGTTGTTCTTACCGCGTTTATTAAATCCGTTGAATTGATGTCTTTCATACAATATGAGACTGCACCGCTTGAAAATGCGTCAAATACATCAGCCTCGCTCCCATGAGAAGTCAGCATTATTATTTTGGCATTGGAATTATTGCTTTTAATCACTTTTGCTGCCTCAATGCCGTCCATCACAGGCATACCGATATCCATCACAATTATGTCAGGGTTAAGTCTGGAAGCAGAAGCCACAGCTTCCTTGCCGTTTTGCGCCGTTCCTGTAACCTCAAAATCGGCATGCTTTTTGAATTCTGTCTTAAGACTCAAGACCGTAAGTTCACAATCATCGGCTATAAGAATGCTTATTTTTTTAATTTCCGCCATAATCCTTACCTTTACAAGTTAACGGGTAAAACAAATTTGAAGGAACTCCCTTTGTTTAAGGTGCTTTCCGCCCAAATAACTCCGTTATGTTTTGCAACTACCTGATAAGAGTAATACAATCCTAAGCCCGTCCCAACAGGCTTCCTGCCTTTATTTAGAGCAAATTTCTTGAACATTTCTTTTATGTCGGAATCAGACAAACCCTTTCCCGTATCGTCAATGCTGATTAGTACTTTGTTGGAAAGCTCAACCGGCGTTTGAAGCGTGGTATTTTCATGCTCTCTGTCCTCGGGTGAATACACTTTAGCCCCGTCATCAAAGAATTTTATTTTACAGGTAATACTGCCGTTATTTTCAGTGTTTGAAACAGCATTGGCAATCAGATTCGTTAAAACCCTCTTGATTTCGATTTCATCAGCATTAATGGAAATATCATCCGGAGAGGATGTAACAGACAGTGTAATATTTTTGTCCTCACAAAGAGTTGTAAGCTCGCGCGACACTTTTCGCAGAAGCCCGGAAATGCTGAAATCAGACAATTCGAGCGATACACTGCCTATGTCGTATTTGTAAACCTCAAGAATATTGTTTACCATTTTTAGCAGCGAAAGGTTGGATTCTTTTATTAATTCCAGTACTTCTTTCTGTTCATCGCTCAGCGGACCGTAGAGAGACTGAATAAAATAATCCAGCGTCTTATTTTCTGCTATAAGCGGCACTTTCATATCGTGCGTCAATGCCGCAATAAAGTTATCCTTTAATTCTTCCTCTCTCTGAAGACCTTCTGCCATTTTGTTGAAATTTTCGGAAAGACGGGCGATTTCATCATTGCCTTTTATTTTTACCCTTTGTGTTAAATCCCCTTTGGATATTGACCGAGCGGCCGAAACAAGTTTGAGAACAGGATTTGTAATTGTTCTGGCAAAAAATGCCGCGAGAATAATTGCTGTGATAAGACTGATAAGCGAAATAAAAGTTATAGAAACCGTGTTTTTAACTGCAGGCTCAAAAAAGCTTTTTTCATTGGTGCTAATATATATCAAATAAGTAGTTTTGCTTTTTTTGTCCTCAACCTGCGAATATTGCCCTATGTTGTAAGAGCCGGCAAAATTGTCGGTGAAAAACGCTGAAAGACGGGGGGATGTATTATCCATTACCTTTTTGTCAAGTGATGATTTTTTTATGATTGTATTCAAATTGGAGGCTAAAAATTCGGGTTTGCCGTTGTTAATAAAATATATTTCAATATCTTTGCCGCTGATTTGAGAAATCAAGTCACATACTGATTTGGCTTCGGCTTTTGAAACTACCGCGGAAGTTTTTTCAAACCTGTTTTGGAGCTCAAGTTTGGCAAAACCGGTTGCTAAAGAAATTTCTTCCTGCACCTTGCCCAGCATGGATTCGTTAATAATACCGGTCGAAAAATTCAGTATAACAATCATTGGAATAACTGTAATAAACAAAACCAGCATCAGGAGCTTGGTCGTAATTGTATCTATGGAACTTAGTTTCATATAAAAATCATCTTTTAAAATTCAAATAAGTGTTGCTTCATGAAAAAATTATCAACCGTATGCCGACACAATCATTATTAAAAATTAATCATAAAAAGACAAACTCTTAACAATTCCGTCTGAGTTTAACAAACCGAAAAAGCCGTAAGCCGGTTAATTTAGAAACTTTACACTAAATCCTGACGCTTAAGATATTCTTTAATCCTGTCAAGTCCGCTCTGAATGATGCGGGAAACTCTGGAAGGAGAAATATTCAGTTCATCCGCGATTTCTTTAATCTTTTTATTCTTGAAGAACCTGCTGTCAAGGATAGCTTTTTCTCTTGCAGGGATAAATTTGAGAGATTCTTTGACTGCGGTCATAAGCTCTCTAAGCTCTAAGCATTTTTCGGGTGAACAGCTGTTATCTTTTATTTGGTAAGGAACATCATATTCTTCCATATTTTCGATGGACAGTATGGCTTCGTATATTTTTTCCCTTACTTTTACCGGAGTAATTTCGTCAAATTCGTTGTCAGTCGCAGATTCGTCAATCATGTCTTCTTTCTGACTGGAAAACTTATGTGTATGCCATTTGTACCTGCGTCTGAGTTCATTTCTGATAGCCCATTTGATGGCGGTTGAGAAGTATGAAATGTTGTTATCCGCATCATTTTTCTGTGACGACAGGATAACATGAACCGCAATTGCCCCGATATTCACAAGCTCTGTAAAATCAGCGAGATGTATCGGGTACGATAAGCGCTTGTACTCAATTCTCGCGATTGATTCTATCAAATCATAATAATCGTTAACGGTTTTTTTCGTCGGAGCTTCTAAGCTGACGGGCGAGTCTATAAACTTGCAAACCATATTCATTATAATTTCTAGCTCTATAACTTAAATTATCTCTAAAAACTCTGATGGTAAGAAAAAGTTGAACTCTAACTTGTAAAATATTAAGAAAATATTAACTTAAATATATTTGAACATCAATATTTGTGAATATCAAGCATAATTAACATTTGTAAAGTAAAAATTCCTTAACAGTCGAGAGATACATCAATGCTGAATTTATAACTTAAATGATGTTAAAAGATTAATTTAACTTATCTTAATAATTAATAATAAAATTAATTTATAAATATTTTAGTAGATTTTAATACACATAATAAGACAGCCTATCAATCCTTATATATAATTATAAACTGCTCTTTGGTATAGAATGTAATTAGAGCATCAGAAGAGAAAAATGGAACAAGAATTCAAAGTCATATCACAGTTCAATCCTGCGGGAGACCAACCCAAAGCCATAGACAAACTGACAACGGGGTTGTCGGCAGGACATGCGAAGCAGACTCTTGTCGGAATAACCGGCTCGGGCAAAACTTTTACAGTTGCTCATGTCATTCAGAACGTGCAAAAACCCACGTTGATTGTTGCCCACAACAAAACCCTTGCGGCACAGCTTTACAATGAGATGAAGGAGCTTTTTCCCGAGAACGCCGTAGAATACTTCATCAGCTATTATGATTTTTACCAGCCGGAAGCCTACATACCGCATACCGACACTTACATAGAGAAATCTGCCACCGTCAATGACGAAATTGACAGGCTGAGGCACAGCACCACAAGGAGCCTTTTTGAAAGACAAGATGTAATTGTAGTTGCAAGCGTGAGCTGTATTTACGGTCTTGGGCTTCCCGAAAATTACTTCAAAGGCGCAATTAAAATATCGGTCGGCGAAGAAAAAAACAGGGACGACTTTCTGCTTGAGCTTGTCAAAGCACAATATGAACGCAACGACGTTGAACTCCAAAGGACTGTTTTCAGGGCAAGGGGCGATACGGTCGAGGTTTATCCCGCTTATGACAACTTCCTGCTGCGGGTGAACTTTTTCGGAGATGAGATAGAAAGAATAACCAGAATTGACTCTGTTTCGGGAGAAATTGTCGAGAACTGCTCATCTGCCGTGATTTTTCCTGCTGTTCATTATCTGGCAGGAACGGACGACCTGAACGAAACCTGTGACCTCATCGAAAATGAGCTTCAGGAAAGACTTGCCGAACTCAACGCCCAAAACAAAATACTGGAAGCTCACAGGCTTATGCAGAGGACGCATCACGATATAGAAATGATTAAGGAGCTTGGCTACTGCAACGGAATTGAGAATTATTCAAGGATTTTTGAGAGAAGAATCCCCGGCAGCCCCCCTGCGACTTTGCTTGATTATTTTCCCGACGATTTTTTGCTTATTATTGATGAGTCTCATGTAACCGTTCCTCAACTCAGGGCAATGTATCTCGGTGACAAGTCTCGAAAAAATGTTTTGATAGACTACGGTTTTCGCCTGCCCTGTGCAAGAGATAACAGACCGCTGACATTCGATGAATTCTGGGAAAGGGTAAATCAGACAATTTTTGTGTCGGCAACGCCTGCCGATTTTGAATTGTCCCAATCTGAGCAAATTGTTGAGCAAATAATCCGCCCGACCGGATTGGTTGACCCTGAAGTAATAATAAAGCCGGCAAAAAATCAGGTTTTAGACTTGATTGAAGAAATCAAAACAATTTCCGAAAAAAAGGAAAGAACCCTTGTTACCACCCTTACTAAAAAAATGGCGGAAGATTTAACGGATTATCTGCTTGAAGCCGGAATAAAAGTAACATACCTGCACAGCGACATTCAGTCAATTGAGAGAGTGAGCATTTTGAGAGACCTGAGACTCGGAACTTTTGACGTGCTGGTCGGGGTTAATCTTCTAAGAGAAGGACTTGATTTGCCCGAGGTTTCTCTGGTTGCAATTCTGGATGCGGACAAAGAAGGTTTTTTGCGTTCGGATACCAGTTTAATTCAGACAATAGGCAGATGCGCAAGAAATGTCAACGGTCGGGTTATACTTTATGCGGATAAAATAACCGGAAGCATAGAACGGGCAAAGGGCGAAACCGACAGACGAAGGCAAATACAGCTTCAATACAATAAAGAAAATAATATAACACCGAAAACCATTGTTAAGGATATCAAAAACAATCTTTTGCAGCTTCTCAACGGTTCTCGAAACCTTGAAGACGTAATTGCCGAAACTCTTACACAAAGCAAGTCCTCCATGAAAGACCTGCCAAAAATCATTGCCAAAATGGAAAAAGAAATGCACTCCGCGGCAAAGATTCTTGATTTTGAAAAAGCCGCCGAAATCCGCGACAAACTTGTCAAACTCAGAGAGATTTTGAAGTCGGCAGAGAAGAAAAATTCTTAAATCTAATATTCATTTTTGATAAAAATGTTGGGATTGAAAGGGCGAAGCCCTTTCTACTGCTTGTGGGCGGAGGGCGGGCATATAAACAAAATCCCGACTTAGGATTGAGTATGGAATAAAAATAACTGCAAATAAATGTTGACAACCGAAATGATGTTTTGTTATGTTAAACTAACAATAGAAAATTATTTTTTGTCTATGCCCCCATCGTCTAGTGGCCTAGGACACCTCCCTTTCACGGAGGCGGCAGGGATTCGAATTCCCTTGGGGGTACCATTTTTTAGATATAATATCAATTTCATTGCCTGTATCAATTATTGGTACAGGCTTTAAGCTTATTTGCAGTCTTTTTGAATCAATTATTTCTTGGAAGGGTGAATTTAACGTTATATCTAATTTTCGGTCTTGATATGAAAAGTTCGAACACATTAATTTTATTAACTTCCTCTTTTCTTCTGCTGGTTGCCTTAAATACAGTCTATACGCATTTTTTGCAAGTTCTAATATTAGATTGATATTCAAAAAGTATTCATTATCAGCCTTATTATAGACATTTAATCTTATCAATAATTCATCTTTTTCTGATTTCCATTGAGAATGTTTTTCCTGCCAGTATTCCTCAGATATTTTTCCGTCAATTTTGTCAATGTATATAGAATCAATCCTCTTTTGTAATAGGTGAATTTGCTTCTCTATGTTTTCTATTGAATTATTATGATACTCAATTTTCTTACTGTGAATATCTTTCAAGCAAAGTAAAATTTCTTTTATTTGCTCATCAGTAAGTTGAATACTTTTAAATAAATCTGCGAAAGCATCTTCAATTTCTTCCTGCCTTATGTAAGGCTGTTTGCAGTTTCCTTTATTTCCTGTGCAATGATAATAAATATATTTTTCTTTTTTTATCTCTGCGGTTAAGTAGCATCCGCATACACCGCATTTAATTAAGTTTGTATATGCAAACTCACGTTTTTTACTTTTGGGCTTTGTAGGGTCATTCAATGCCCTTTGAACTTTATAAAATAATTCTTTGCTAATAATCGGAGCATGTTTTGCTTTTTCATAGGTTTTGCCCTGCCAAGTGAAAATTCCCGTATAAAATTCATTATTCAAAATTTTCCATACAGTGCTTTTATAAAACGGTGATTTCCCACTGCCATAAACAAAGCCTTCTTCCGATAGTTTACTTCTGACAGTATCTAAGGAATAATTGCCTGTAGCAAATAGTTCAAACAACCTTTTAATAAATGGAGCTTTAGTTTCATCGACTTTTATAAACTTCTTTCCGTCTCTCCCAATTGTATTAATATAACCCATCGGGGCTCTCGAAGGATAATAACCTTGCTCAGCCTTCTCATTCATGCCTTTTTTACATTCTTCTGAAAGATTATCTATATAATTTTTTGCAATTAAAACCTTGAATCCGTGCATTAATTTTTCGTGAGATTTTGCATCTTTACTTAATACAGAACCTTCTTTAACTAAATGAATTTCTAAATCTATGTCCTCAAGGATAACATAATCTTTAAAATTCCTGTAAAGCCTGTCTGTCTTTTCAACAAGGATAATTTTTATATCCTTATTTTTCTTTAGGAAGCTCAACATTTCATTAAAATTAGTTCTGCCCGCTTTTTTAGCTGTTTCAACGTCAATAAACTCTTTTATTACATTTATAGACTTATTCTTAGCATAATCATTTAAGAGCTTTATTTGAGCAGGAATTGAAAACCCTTCTTTCTCTTGGTCTTTGCTTGATACTCTTGCGTATAAAACAGCTTTCATTAATTTATCCTTTTTTAGGTTTTTTATTGTATTTTTCATTGGCTTTATCATGCTTATCTTTAAGCCAAGAATATTTTTGTTTTACACTTAAGTCGCTTTCTTTTAATCCATTTTCTATAAGCTCATCAAGTCGTAATTTATAATCTTTATAAAATTTTTGATTTTCTATATCAAGTAAATGTTTTACATCTATATAGTCAAGGTAATAATAACCGTCATTATCTTGAGTTATTATGTCTTTGAGATGATAATTAGCCTCATTAGGTTTAGAACCTTCCAAACAATCTTTTATAATTTCATTAGAAATAATTATTCTTGGATAGATTGAACAATTCTTTTCTAATTCAACAGCCTTAACCAGTGCTAAACCAAAAACTTTATTTTCATCATGAAATAGTTTATCTATTACACATGCCCCTCTTAGCAATACTCCATATTCCTTAACTAGGTCATATTGTAATCTTAATAAGCAAAAAATACTTCCCCAAAGACTATTTTTATATTTAGCATTAAAAGAAAAAATCAATGAATCCGAAAAATTCACTACTTTTAATCCAAAATCAGTATCATTTCTAAGAATTTTCTTTAAATCATTAGAATGTTGAGACACTTTATCTAACATTTGATAGATATTATCAAGTGTTTTTTCTTTTATCATTTTTTTGAATGCTAAAATATCTATAAAGAATACAACTCTTTTTTCATATTCTTTACTAATTGCATTATCCATTTTTTATACCTGCTTTTTTATTATTCTTGCTTAACATAGCCTGAACTTTGCCGAAAGTAATTTTGTTTATAATCGGTTGATGATTGCCTTCTTTAACTATGTCTCCATGCGTAATTATACCCTTGTAAAAATCATTTCTCAAAATCAGGCATAATGACTGGTCGGGAAAGTCTTTTCCCCTTAAAGTTTTATAATTATTTTCTTTTAAAAATGTCTTTAGCTTTGAAATGCTTCCAAGCTCTATATATTTCTTAAAAATAAGCTCAACAATTTCAGCTTGTTCTTTATCAATAACGATTTGAGCTTTATTATCCCATTTATAACCCATAGGAGCATTACCGCAAGCTTTGCTTCCGCTTTTAACTTTTGTCTTTCTTCCTTTTGCCAGTTTTAAAGAAATGCTCATTCTCTCATACTGGTCTAAAAGTTCAGTCATGCCGTTAATCAAAAAATCATTTGGGTCTTTGTTATAGATTGAATAATTAGGCTGTTCAATGCTAACAACATCGGCTTTGACTTTCTTTAGTTCCCTGTGAATTAAAACTTTCGAGGTGTCATTTCTCCAAAGTCTGCTTGTGTTCATTACAATTATTTGGTTTATCCCGTTAAGACTTGCCAAAAGGTCTGTCAACCCTCCTCTATCGGTTTCAGTTCCCGAAATACCTTCATCTTTGAATATTTTTACAAGTTCCAATTTATTGCTCTTACAGTAAGATTTAATAGATTGTTCTTGCGTGGTCAATCCATAACCTTTTTCTGTTTGTGTCGATGTTGAAACTCTGATATATCCGAAAACTTTTTCCATTTTTTTAAACCTTTAATTTTATCTTGTTTTTATTTTAACTTAATCTAAATATTTTATCAAGTGTTATTTATAATAATTTATAATAAGTCTTAATATAGTTTATCTTTATAGCTAAAATCCCCTACTTTTCTTCAAGCTTTCAGGCATGGTATTTAACCATTTAGTTAATTCATCGTCTGGATTTTCAGTTATATTATTATTGTTTATTTTTTCTAAAGTCTCAGATAACTGGACAGGATTTAAACTTGAATAATTTTCCAATGCTGTTTTTATATCCTCATGTCCGAAATGTAGGCTTATTGCTTTTATTTGCAGTCCATTAGTACATTTTTTCAGTGCTAAATATATGGACAAATGCCTGAACTTATGAGGAGAGAAAACTCTGATATTAGCCGATTTAGCTCTTTCCTTAAAAACTTGACTTATAGATGAATGAGATTGCCAAAAATCAGGCTCAACCTCATCATAGATGAAAGATAAGTTCTCTTCTGTTTGTTTTGCTTTGCTTCTTGGGAATAATGGGTCTGTATTGCCATATAACTTTATTTCCTTTAGGTATTTGTACCATTCTATAAAATAAGAATGCATCTCATCATCAAAATTGAATATCTTGGTTAATATTTCTTTTCCGAATTTAGCGTTCTTTTGTAATATTTCCATTTTTTCAATATTGATAGCTCCAAGCGGTAAAGTCATTAAAGATTTTGCTCTCATACCTGTCATTACAACCAATGCAAATAAGGCTTTATCTCTTCTATCAATGTCATTTAAAGGGTTTATTGAGTTGAAAAGAGCTTTTGCTTGCTCAAAAGTTGGATAATCAGGAGCTATCTTTTTATTAATGTTGTTTAACTCATTATGTGTTAATGATAAAAGTTCAACATCATCGAGACTTATTTTTGACTTGTAACCTGATTTCATAGATAGCCACTCTAAAAAGGCTTTTAAATGTCTTAGATAGCTATTAATAGTATTTAATGATAACTCTTCATCTTTAAGATATTTGATGTATTTTTCGGCAGTTTTAAAATTAAACAACTTAAAATTTTTGTATCCCGTAAACTCCTCAAACCTCTCAATTGCTTTTGCAATTTGCCTGACAGTTTGTTCTTGTTTCTGTATGGACTTTCGTTTGTAATATTCCCTTTTGATTTTTTCATTTTCTAAACAATATTTGCTCATTTATTTTTAACTCCTGTATCTAAACAATTAAGCTACTATCTTAAGTACATAATAATGACAACTGAACTGGTTTAATTGTTGTCTTGGTTATTTGTTTTTCGATAGTATTTTTTTGATAATACTCTTTGATTTTTGGTAATTTAACATCAGAAGAGAGTCTTAATAATTTGCTATTACAATAAATACAAACACCTCTGACATCGGCTTTAAATGCTGTCTGCCCTAGCCTTTTTGTATAAATTTTATATTCAACTCTATCGGGAATACTTTGAACTGCTTTTTTGCATTTCATGCATCTGAATTCATAATATTCAAGTTTAAGTTTATCTTTATTTGCTCTGTTCCTTAAAAACTCTTTAGCATCCTTGCCTTTAATCAAATACGGCTTTTGCTGTTTATCTATTACAGGCATTTTTTCTTTGTTTATAAGCCGTTGTATGCTTCCCTGATGAACTTGGAGTAAACGGGCAAGCTCTTCTGTGGTGTAAATAAAATTTTCTTTAATCAGCCAGTATTTATATTTCTTTCTCACGGCTCCCCCTTTGCTCTTCGAGGTGCCAAGTCAGGAGCGTGTCAAAAAATTCGGCAAGCCTTAACATGTCTTCCTTTGTAGGAGGACTTTTAGGCGGGATAATGACAATTTCTAATTTCTTGTTCTTCATTTTTGCCCCAAAGAAAAAGCCGATAACTTTTTCGTTGTTAATCGGCTGGCTTGCTAATCTTTAACTATGCTTGCTCGCTAAATTTTGCTTGCTGGCTCTGTAGTAATTTATAAAATAAATTTTAATAAGTTTCTTTTTTGTTTAAAAACACCCCTGTTTTTTCCTTATTTACTTTTAAAATGTAGTCTTTGGACATCCCTTTTATTTTTAACTCAATAATCATCGGTAATTTTTCAATATCGATTGTTATTTTTTCATTATTCATTAGCTTACCCTTTAAATTAACTATCTATAAATATTACTTTACCAGTGGAGAGATGATTCTTTCCAGTCCTAAAATTTTTGTCTATATAAAATTCCCCGAAATGCTCTTAACTATTCGGAATTTCTATTATTATTTTCTCAAAGTATTAAAAATAAAAAAACTTACTGAAATTTACTTTTTTTCTTTTAATTTCAGTAGGCTACTGAATTTTATAAAATTAATCATTTTTTCAGTAGGGTTTTTGCTTCTACCATAAGTCCTATGATTACTGGCATTTTTTGCACAATTTTTACCATTTATCTTAAAAGAACAATATTTTTTATCAGCTTTATATTTGAATATTTCATGGCAGTATTCACACTGTTTATAAAGTTTTTTAATTTCTAAATCTTTTATAAAACTTTTAATTATTTGTAATAAATAATTTTTAAATGCATAATCTTTGATTTTTTTAATTTTTATAATTGTTTTATTCAATTTTTCAATGTCTATTGTATTTTTTCTTAAATACTCAATTATTGTTTCGGACAAAAAATTAAACTGCAAATCAAAAAAGTAATCAAAATTAAATTCTTCATTTTTAGTCAATAATTGTTTAAATCTATACAAATGATTTTCAAAAAAAATAGATAATATCTCATTTTCATCTTCAGGTACTATAAATTCATTTAATTTATCATCTATACAGTTTGACTTATACAGAACAATGTAATGATAAGGCATTTCAACGCCTGTTTCTTTGTCATAAACTTTTGACAGCAAATAATTATTTGGTTTTTTAAAATCTTTTACATATTTACTTATTTCATCTTTGGAAATACTTACTGGATATTCACCCCACATGAATTCATCTGGTGAATCTTTTTCAAAGTCCTGCAAATTTTTGTTTAAAAAATTATAATAATCTTCTTCACTTGTAAATATTCCGTCATCAATCCTGTTTTTAGCTTTTTCAAATAAATTAATAAATGATGCAAAATGGATTTCAAAAACTAAAGTTTTTCCGATTAAATTATTGAATATTGTTGCTGTTAAAACCTTTTTCCAAATAGCATATTTCCTCTTAAAAATTTCTTTTGAATATGTATTATAAAAATTTATAATTCCATTTTTCATAGCAAGCTTTTACACTGATTTATTAACTAAAAACTTTTACAAACATCTGAAAAGCTGTTTATTTTATCGCAATATTTATCCCAATCTTCCTGTTTGACATACAAAGGCAAGTATTCTTTACCCTTAACTTGTTCAGTGGCATCTTTACACCATTGCTGAAGACGTTTATATTTTTCAATACCGTCAAGGTCTTCTCTGCCCTTTGTTTCGATTATCCAAATTTTATGCTCGTTTTCTTTTACTATGAAGTCAGGATAATAATTGGCAATACTCCCGTCTTTAGTTTTGTATTCAATTTTAAAATATGTACTTTGGGAATTTTTTATAAAAGAAACAATATCATTAAACTTGTCTAAATAACTTGCAAAGATAAGCTCAAAATGGCTATCTCCTACTATTCTGTTAAATATGGATTTTGTCGGAATAATACATTCCTGCGGATTTACAACAAAAGGTCTTGTCTTTTTAAATTTAATAGTATCAATTAATTCTGTTGTGCCTGAATCTTCCACTGTCAATTCATTTATAGATTTTTTAAATGTTTCTGTTATTGTCCTATAAACTTCTACCTCAGATAAATTTCTTAAAACATTTAAGTCTTCGAGATTTACACTAATTTCAAATAAATCTTTTTCAATAAATGTCTTGAGTTTTCCGAATAAAATATCAAAACCACCGACAAGTCTCAAATCATGTAGTATCTTATTGGCAAAATAGCCGACAACGTGCTGATAATTTGGTTCAAAATACTTATTCAGCATAGTTTTATGGCTTATTTCTTCTGTATCAATATCTTTAAATATTATTTCCCTTTGTTGGTCTTGCGTGAATAGCTTTACAGGGTGCTTTTTATATTCCAATTTTGCTGGGTCAAGAGCCTCTAAATTTTTGTAATTCCTATGAATTCGACTTGCTAATATAGGAAGCTCAATATCAAGGTTTTCAATATCTTTCTTCTTGTCTTCTTTGTCAACCTCAATAACCATTGGAGTTTTAGAAGTTTTTGAACCTCCGCCCATTTCGCCATATTCAAGCTCTACGCCTTCAACCTTAATACTTTCAACAAATTCTATAAAAGCCTGTGTTCCAATTACGCTGACTTTTTCTTTTACTTCCTGCCCCCTGAACATTAAACGCAAGCCTCTTCCAAGAGTTTGTTCAGGAAGAACCTTGCTTTTAGATTTATATGGACGTAATCCCACTATTGCGGTTACGTTTTTAACATCCCATCCTTCTCGTAGCATCATTACAGAGACTATTACTTTATACGGGTTATCCCAGTTGTCAATTTCATTGCTTAATTTTCTTAATTTATCCAGTTCTTCCTTTGATTCTTTTTTAGTTGTACTTTCGGAAATTTCACCCTTTTTATTTGTATGAATAACTAAAACCGCATCTCTTAAATCAGGATAACGCTTTTCAAGATAGTCTTTTACCTCATCACAATTTTTTGTATCATCAGTCATTACAAATAAGACAGATTTTTTATTCAACGGTTTTAACTCATTATAAGCCTTTTGCCATTCTAAATATCCCAAATCAATATAATCTTCATATCTTTCAGTAAATTTATCGCTTTGTTTTTCTTCCAGTTTTGCCCTTGAGGCTTCATCAGGCAGGACTGGAGTTTTAACAACTCCCTGTCTTATTGCTTCAACAAGCGGATAATCACTGATTGTTTGAGGGAAAATCCCGCCATCTTGGTTTTTTGGTGTTGCTGTAAGGTCAAACTGTGCGGATAGTTTGCTTCCTTTGAGTCTTAGTTGGCTTGAAATATCCAAAATACTCTTAAACCAAGCCAAATCCCTGTCATGAATATGATGAGCTTCATCGTTGATTATTACAAGACTGTCAACATCTCTGACAATTTTGCCCAAATCAACCTGAGAGTCATTTGTTTTGCCTGTCGGACGTTTGCCGAAAAAATAATCCATTGTGTTATCATCTTCAAATGAGGGAATATGCTCATTAAGAAAAACCCTGTGTATATTGGTTAAAAAGATATTTCCCGTATCTGAAATTGTTCCTACTTCATCCTGAATATGAAGTGTTATTTGAAAGTCATCTTGCCAGTTTTGCCCTTCATAACCGTTATGAGGAAGTATAGGGTCATTATAAAATATTTTTAAACCGTCAAAATCAGTCTTTAACCTTTCCAAAACAATGATATTCGGTGCAATAATAAGAAAATTTGTTGATAAATCCGAATTCGGCTCGTATTTTTTATGAAAATAAGCCCATGCAACTAGCAAACTCATTACTTTCGTTTTGCCTGCTCCTGTTGCCAGCTTCATTAAATATCTTGTCCAGTCTTCATCAAACATGCCTGTTGTAATTGCACCTGAACTGTCATATTTTAGCAGAGCATACGGGTCTTTTGCCTGCTGAACTTCGTAAAGCCAAATACAAGATTCAACGGCTTCTCTTTGAGAAAAATAATATTTGAACTCGAAAACCTGCCCATCGTTGTTGGGAATATAATGTTCTTCCTTAAACCAATGATTTAAAAGAGCTTTTGTGGTTTCGCCTGCTCCTTCATAGCCGTTTTCACGCCAAATTTTGACACCTTTTCTGATTTTATCAACGAGAGGCGGAATAAGGTTGTATTTTTCAGTTGAAATAGTGTCCTCACCCGGGAACCATCTAATATTAGGGTCTAAAACCGCATGCGGACTTTTCGGAAAATCTTTACTTAAGACCATTAGACAGTAATCTCCGCAACCTTTGTTGTATCATTTCCGAATATATCAATAACCTTAACAGCTATCTTATATTTGCCTTTTTGGGTGTATTCATGTTCAACGCTTGTCAGTTCAAGGGTTTTATCCTTTTTTGTTCTGAAAGACTGCCATTCATTCTCAAAAACATAGTTTCCAGTCCAAATTTCTTTTTCTTCTTCATCTTCAAGAACGGTTATAATTTCTTTTTTGCTTTCGTAGTCAAAATCTATTGCCCAATAGTCAATCCAGTCCAGCCAGCTTTTAGTTATAATTTCTTGAGATGTAATGCCGTTTTCATCTTTAGTTACTTTAATAATTTTACCGCTGTCAATAATTATCTTATTACTCTTATCTTTTAGATTTTCCATCACTTCATTAAGGTCTTCCTGCGTGTAAAACGTGCTGAAGTCCTTTAACTCAATCTTAACTTTGTTTCCGTTGATATGAGGATAAAATTCTATATAAGCCACATCGTAAAATTTAACCTGTCCTTTATCTACTGCACGTTTGTCAAAAACCTCTTTTGGTATGTATTTCAAAGATAAATTAATGCCTTTTTGTCTTGCTTCGTCAATGACAACAGGATTTTTGCCCATTTCAAAGTCAAAGCCCAGTATATCAACCCTGCTTATCATTAACTCCTGACATTTTTTTATGATTTCATTAATCAGAGAATGAGTTACAGGACTGTCAATAGCTCCTACCGTTACCATTGTTGAACCTTTTTTGCCGTGAAACGGCGGGGTTTGCTGAACTCTTTCCGCTTTATAAGCTTGCAAAATCAGGTTTAGATATTCATCTTCTTTCTGTCTTGTTTGTTTTTTCTTTTCTTTTTCCGACAGGTTCGGATTTATACCCATGAAATACTGTCTTTCATACTTGCCGAGATTTAGTATTTCAAATGACCTGTAAGATTTATCATCTTTTTTCAGTTCTCTTTGAACATTTATAAGTCTTTTTCTTGTTGTATGTATAGCAAATCTTCCCAAATCACAGCCTATCCATTTACGCCCCAGCTTTTCGGCTACCGCAAGAGTAGTACCCGAACCGCAAAAGAAGTCTGCTACTATATCCCCTTCATTTGTTGAAGCCCCAATAATTCGTCTTATTAATTTTTCAGGCTTTTGAGTTGGATAATTCAATCTTTCAGCATCTTCTCTATTAAGTTGTTCAATATCAATCCAATAATCCTCGGGTATTTTCCCCTCATCAACATAGTAAATATATACTTTTCCTGAAGCTTTATCTGTTTTCTCTTGGTATTCTCTTCCATCTTTATCGACTTTAAGCCTCATATGAGAATTAGGTTTTCTTGGAACACTCACATCCTTATTATTACCATCGAAAAAATAGCTATCAGTTTTTGAATAAAAATAAATACTGTCATGCTTCCTTGCAAAGCGGGTATTACCTTTTCCGCCAATACTATAACACCAAACAACCTCATTTATAAAATTATCATTTCCAAAAACCTCATCCAAAATAAGTCTGATTGAACTATTAACCCTCCAATCACAATGAACATATATTGAACCCTCATCAGCTAAAAGGTCTCTCATTATCTTCAACCGTTCATATATCATGGATAGAAAAGAGTTTTCCTTTTTCCCCCAAGTATCCCGATAAGCGATTTCTTCAATTATAGAGGGTTGTTTTGTTACGTCCTCCCCTTCAACTTCTATATCAAAAGAAAAATCTGCCCCGACATCAAATGGCGGGTCAATATAAATGAGCTTTATACCCCCTGCGTTTTCGATTTGTCTTCTCATAGAACCATTTTTAAGAGATGACAATATAAGCTTGTTATCCCCCCATATAAGTTTATTGCTCCACCCGCCCGATTGTCTGCCCGTTTGAGTATCTACGGAAAATAAACCTATTTGATGTCCGCTTGTCCCTGCTTCTTTTCTGGGCTCGTCAATATGCTCTATGGACTGAAACGGCAATACAACGTTTGTAACTTCGTTATTTTTCCCATCCCATATAAGCTCGACATCCTGCGGATTTTCAAACAGAGTTGTTCTGTATTTATTCGGTATAGGCTCTCCCCTGTCCAAACACTGTTTTATAAATTCTTTTTCTTTATCGGTTAAAATCATAATTATTTTTTAAAATCCCTATTATATATTTATCAAACTGGTTGTAATAACTTGACGTTTTCGGCTGTAACTTTTTCATCACAGGCAACGGAAATACAATGCTTCAACTCCAATATTTCTAAAACCCTATCAAATTGTTCTTCAAGCTCTTTAATGGAAGCTTCTGTATTAAAAGTAATCTCATTGTTTGAAACATTCAATTTTAAGTCAAAATCTTTATTGAGCTTTTCTAATGTTTCCCGTTTTACTTTATTGTGAGTATTATTTGAATATATTTTAGCCATCCTGCGAACTTTTTTACTTTTGCCCTTGAACTTATTATAAACTTCTTCAAAACCGTTTATTTTATATAGTGTAGAGTTTTTAATATTTTCGGCTAATAATACAGCATACTCAGAAAATCTTTGCTCAAAATCAAATATATTTTCGAAATTCCCTTTGCTACCAATATAAACTTTATCGGAATCTGAATAATAAACACAATCCATGCTATTACTGAGGGCAATAATATCTTCATCAGCTTTTTTGAATTTTTCTGTTTCAAATACTTTAAATACTTTAAAAAATTTATGATTCTTAAGATGATGAGCTACTTTAAAACTTTTGAATGCAGTTAATTTTTTGCCGTTGTCAAAAATTTGAATTGCATAAAAATTAGGTGTTTTATTTTCACTTTTGTTTATTAAGTCAGAAAATTTAAAAGGCTCTAAATCTGTTTTGTCAAACTGTGGAAGGACAAAATCTTTTAAATTCGGAACTTCATCTTTATTTATCCATAACAAATCGCCTTTTGTGTCATTTGAATCTTCTATTGTATATTCAGAGAGGTTTTTATTTTTAACCCCATTTAGAAATTTCTTTGTTAGCTCGCAAAAGTCTTTCCCTAACTCGCCAGTCTCTATTGTTGTTCTACAAACATTGAATTTAATTCCTGATTTTGGTTTTTCTCGTAGTATGAAAAATAATTTTACTGATTTTTTCTTATCTTCATCAGAAATAGAATCAATGAATTCAATCATATTTTCAATATCAGACAATTTCTTTTCCTACCCGTAGCAAGCTAAACATGAATATTATAACTAAATAAATAAATTATGTATTAATTGTTATCATGAAATTTATAAAAGATAAATATTTTTATCAATATTTGCTAATTTTCTAAAGTTACCTTCTTTTATCTTTTCTCTATTATGCGTTATCAGGATAATATCTTTATTTTGTTTCTCGAAATCATCATAATAAGTAACTTTTAAGACAATATAGCCAAACCAATTTAAAACAGGATTAATATAAATTAAATTTGAATTAATATATATTGTCGCAATCGTAAATAAGAGAATAAAAATTGCTACTAAATCTATAAAATTATTCAGACTAATAGAAAGAAAGGCTATTATATATGAGACAACATAATTTAATGAATCGGAGGTTTTATCTTCTAAAGTTATGATTTTAAATTCATTGTAATCTGAATTTTCTACCTCTCTTTTTATTTTCCATAAACAGAAAAAAGATACGGGAATGCTTAAAATGAGAAATAAGAAACATATGAATGTAATTAATTTCCCTAAAAATACTAAAAACCCATAAGACCAAACAGTATTAATAATGATACTTATTGATTTTAGTCCATTTGTATTTATTATGTTAAAAATATTATGAAATACTTTTTCCAAATAATTAAAAGTCTGAATAAAATCCTTAAAGTTTTTAAGAATAATAATTAAAAATAGCGGGATATATGCACTTACAAATAATAGCCACTTGATATAATTTTTTAATTTTCTCATTCGTACTATATCCTTAAATATATTAATTTATTTTACAATAAACCCGTTTTCTTGTTATTGCTTTGTTCAAAGGTGTTATTGCTTATCATTTCAAGCAACTTTCAGAAATTCCTTTATTCCATTAACATCTAATTTTTCAAAATCAAAAGTTCTAATATAGTTTACTAAGGGGTATTTTTTAATGTCAAATTAAAAACATTGTAAAGCTTGAGTTTTAAACATTCGCTTTTTTTGTAAATTGAAAATTGTTGCAGTTTTTTTGGGGGCAGGTCACAATCAATCAATCCGCGGAAGATCCAAAATTAATGTCCTATCAATCCTAAAACCCCATTAATAAAAGTCAATGGATGAATCGGACAGCCGGGGATATAAAGATCGATTTCATATTTTTCTAAAAAATCCCTGTTTAAAGCGTCAGAATTTTGAAAAACACCGCCGCTGATTGCACAGGCTCCGGTGAGTATAATGATTTTGGGCTCCGGCATAGATAAATACGCATCTTCAACTGCTTTTGCCATGTTTTCCGTTATCGGACCGCTTATTATTAAACCGTCCGCGTGCCGTGGAGAAGCTACAATATCAATACCAAATCTTCCCATATCAAAGTTTACATTAGAGCATGCATTTAGTTCCATTTCACAGCCGTTACAACCTCCGGCTGAAACTTGCCTGAGTTTAAGGGATTTGCCAAAAGTCTTTTTAATCAGCTCCGATGATTTTATTGCATTAATTTGATAGTTTTCCTGATTTGAACTTGAATCAACCACTAAATACTCCCTTGAGCTTGAGGCAATTTTGTGAAAATTGGTGAATTTTATTGAATTATTCGGACATTCTCGTTCACAATCGCCGCAAAATATGCATTTGCCCATATCAATTGAAATATCCCGGCTGATTGCATTTGTTGGACAGATTGCAATACATTTTGAGCAGTCAGAACAATTTTCTTTATTTATTATAGGCAGTCCTCTGAAATTTTCGTCAATAACAGCTTTTTTAATGTCAGCTATAGCCTGATTTCCTTGATATATTCTTGATTTTAAAGTATCGAACATAATATTTATCCTTTACAAGTCATTTCCGCAGTAAGACAGGTTAAAGCTCTTATTACAAAGCGGAAAGTCCGAGATGCCGTTATTTCTGACTGCAAGTGCAAGTCCGTACCAGTTATTGAAGGAAGGATCTTTGATTTTATACTTGCATATTTTGCCGTCATCATCTGTTAAAACGCTGTGAACTATTTCACCCCGCCAACCTTCAACAATGGAAACGACCATACTGTTTTTAGGCAGAAGGTTACTGCTTTTCATAAGCAAAATATCATTGTCCGCAATAGATATCTTGCATAATAAATCTCTTATTATTGTTATCGACTGATTAATTTCCTTGTTTCTGATATAAGCTCTGGCATACACATCCCCGCTGTCAACAAGCTCTTTGTCAAATGACAAGTTTTTATAGCTTCCCCATGGATAGTCAACTCTAGTGTCCAGCGTTAATCCCGAGGCTCTGGCAGTCATTCCGACAAGCCCGATTTCGCGAGCTTTTTCTTTACTGATTGTTCCTGTTTTTTCCAGCCTTGACAATACACTTGCCGAAGAAAACATTGTATTTGCCATTCTATCTATATCTACAGATACTTTATCCAGAACGGCAGTTATTTTGCCAATTAATTCGCTGTCAATATCACAAGCAACCCCGCCAACACGGATTAAACCTCTTCCAAAGCGGCTTCCGCATATTGAAAGAAGAGTGTTAATTACAAGAGTTCTTGTTGCTCCAAAGACAGCATTTCCCATAAGGTAAGCAATATCATTTGCAATCGCGCCCAAATCCCCTATGTGAACTGCAATTCTTTCAAGTTCTAATGCTACCGCTCTTATTAAACTTGCCTTATTTGAAATTTCGATATTTAAAAGCGCTTCGATTGCGTTAGCATAGGCAGTTGAATGACCGATAACAGTATCTCCCGCAATTGATTCCGCTAGATGACTTTTCACCCACCCCTGCCCCTCCCTCAAGGGAGGGGTGTTGGTTTTTTTTGGGCTCGCTACGGCGGCTTTGCCGCCTGGCTCGCCCGTAGGTTTAATAAGGTTCTCTTTATTTTGGTCATCAATTGATTGCATTTTATAACTGTCTACAAATAACTGCTCAATGTTCCTATGCTGATAACCAAGCTGAATTTCAAGGTGATAAACCTTTTCACCGTTGCACATAAATCTGAAATGTCCGGGTTCGATTATTCCGGCGTGAATTGGACCAACAGCGACTTCATGAACTTCATCCCCTTCCATTTTAAAGAAAGGATAATTTTCAATATTTTGAGTTTTATCAAACCTGTTTTTGCTGTACCTGACAGGCTTTAGCCATGGATGTTCTGTCGGCTCAATCCCGAATTCCTCGTAAAATTCTCTTTCAAACATATGGAAGGCAGGAATATTTTTCGTTATAGACGGATAAGATTTCTCTTCTTTAAAACATGCCGAAGAAATTAAGAGTTCAGATTTGGCATCATCTGCAAGAATTACATAAAGCTTAACTGCATTGAGCTCATTACATCCAAAAAATCCGATAACCCTCTTGCTTTCACCCTGGTTGCTCATTTTAAATATATGGATCAACTCATTTCTAAGTTCATTTATATCAAATACGGGTATTTCATTTAAATTTATGACTTCATTATTGTTTGATATTATCCATTTCATAATTTAATGTCCTTATAGTGAGGTTATTGCTATAACAGCATTATTAAGCAGTTGATTTATAAAAGGCGGCATATAAAGTCCAAGCACCAGCGCTAGAGTTAGGAATGTTATTTGAGGCAGGTACATACCCCAAGAAAAGTCCTTTGGCGCCAAATAATGTTCGAGCGGAGATGCGGGGAATTCTGTTTTATTTATTTTAATATTGCCGAAACTCATTTTTATTATAGATTTTGCAAGCCCGTACATTATTATTGTAAGCAGTATTGAAAATACGACAATGAGCCAAATTTGTTTCTCTGCAAACATTGCTTTTATCAGCAAAAATTCACTTATAAATATCGGTGACGGAGGCAATCCTATTATTCCAATAAAACACACTACCCAGAGCCAGCCTGTTATTTTATCAAGTTTTAATATTCCGTTGATTTCATTAATTTTTTTAGTTTTAAACAATTTTAATATATTTCCCGCCGTTAGAAAGAATGATGATTTAATCAGAGAATGAGCAACCAGATGAAGCATTGCGGCATAAATCCCCAACCCGCCGACTGCAATTCCGATAGCAATTATTCCCATATTCTCTATAGATGAATAGGCAAGCATTCTTTTGTAGTTATTTATATTAAATACAAAGATGGCAGTTACAAAAAGAGATAACAGTCCCATAGCAATAAGCAAAATCTTTGAGTAATGGTCCAGATGAGATAATTCCATCAGTTTATAAACCCGCAAAATAATTAAAAAAGCAGAATTTAACAGCGTAGCCGATAACAAAGCTGAAATCGGTGAAGGAGCTTCTGCGTGTGCATCGGGAAGCCATGCATGAACAGGAGCCAACCCCATTTTTGTTCCAAAGCCTATTAATATAAACACGAAGGATAATTTAAGCCAGAAAGGAGCAATTTTATCCGCATTTAAGTATAACTCATTGAAGAACAGGGAATTAACTTTCCCAGTTGCAATCGAAAGAAGTATTATCCCCACGAAAGCAAGCGCTATCCCTATTGAACAGATAAAAACATATTTCCATGTTGCTTCAAGCGCGTGTTTCGTTTTGTTGAAATAAATAAGATAAGCGCTTGCTAAAGTTGTTGCTTCAATAAAAACCCACGAAAGAGCTAAATTTGCGCTTAAAATTACACCAGTCATTGAAAAAATAAATAATAATATTCCTATTGAATAATAAGTATGCTCTTTTTTGCTTATTTCGAGATTTTTTATAAAACTATCATTATAAACTGTTACACCGGCAAAGATTAAAGCTAAAACCAGCAGAAATAATATATTTAAAGAATCGACACTAAAATAAGCTCCGAACAAATTATACGGCAATTTCCCGTCTTCTCTCAGAGTAAAATAAATCATTATCGAGCTAATCAGAAGAATTGTCGAATAGGCGGCTAATGCCAGATTATTGAGTTTCTTGGATTTTATTAAAAATAATATAAAACTTGCAATAAGCGGAAATATCAGTATAGCCTCAATCATCACATTCACAATCCTTTAAGCTGCACAATTTGCACGCATTCAATTCTTCAAAAACATCGTTTATTCTGTTTACCAGCAATCCAAGTATAAATACCGCTATAAACACATCTAAAAGAACTCCGATATTCACAATCATCGACATTTTCTTTGCAACGGAAAGCGACAACAGAAATATGCCGTTTTCCAACATTATGTAGCCTATAACGTGAGTCAGAATTTTTTTCTTTGTCGTGATAAAGAAAAGACTTATTAAAATGGTCGAAATTGATACTCCAAAATAAAGAGTTGTTATATTTTCAAAGGGCTGAACATCAAGATTTGAAATAATAAATCCTGCAAACAGCATAATGCTTGCAATAACAAGCGAATAAAAATTGGGAATATGCGGCTCATTGTCTCTGAATGTTTCGTTTTTCTTAAGTACTTCATTCAAAAACAGCGGTATTAAAATCGTTTTAATCAAAAGGGTTTCTACTGATAAGAATATAAAACTGGCAATATTTGTCTTGTCCTCTCCAAAAAATAAAATCAAAAATAATATCAGCCCCTGAAAAGAAAGCATTTTAATATGTGCCTGAATGCGGCTTGTTGACGCCATATAAAGCATTGTTAAACCAAAAAAGACTATGAGCATATTTATCATTTTATATTTAATCTCCTTAGTTTTGGTATATTGAAATCATAGTTAAAGAAAGGATAATCAGTGAAATTGAACTCATTATGAATATAAACTCAAACACATGAGTCATCCTTAATCTGGCAAAATCGGATTCTATAGTCCCTATAATGATTGCAATAAGTAAAAGTATTCCAAGAAAAAGCAATGCCGAATAAAATAACCCTATACCGGCAGGAATGATTAAATTTGCAATTAATGAAGCGAAAATAATCATTTTCATTGACGACCCATAAAGTATCATAGCCAGATCAGGTCCTGAATTATCAAGAACCATAACTTCATGAATCATAGTTAATTCTAAATGGGTATTCGGGTCATCAACGGGAATTCTGCATCCTTCAATCAGCATCATAATAAACAGGGCTAAAACACTTAATGCAATTATCATATATCCAAGTCCGGAGGCTTTTTGAAGAATTAAGGAGAAGCTTTGAAAAGAGTAATTGCCGCTTAAGGCTAGTATTGAGCCAAGAATTATAAAGAATGCAGGCTCAACAAGAGTTGAAAAACAGGCTTCTCTGCTTGCGCCCATTCCTTCAAAACTGCTTCCTGTATCCATAGCGGCGATTAAACTGAAGAATTTCCCCAGCGCGAGTAAATAAGCAAATAAAATAAAACTTCCTTCAAAGCTTAAAATTGCTTTCTGATTGATAATTGGAACTAATAAACCTGCAAAAATTACGGTGGCAAATGTTAATGACGGTGCTGCATTAAAAATAAACGATGTTGTCGTGCTGATAACTTCTCCTTTTTTAAGCAGTTTCATAAAATCATAAAAAGGCTGAAAAACTGAAGCTCCTTTTCTTCCTGCCCAGAATGCTTTCGTTTTATTTATTAACCCGATATATAAAAAAGGAGTTATTAATAAAAATATTATGTTTAAAATAAATTCAGGCATTATTTAACTCCTATCGTGCCTATTAAAGCGATAATCAAGAATAATAACCCGTACAAAATATATTGCTGCGTACTTCCGTTTTGTATCCAGTAAAATCGTTGAAGAAATTTTTTATTTAATTTCATTACAGGAGCAATTAAATAAAATTCAAAAATATCTTGAATGTGAAGCTTAAAATGAGCTTCATTCGGGAACAATTCTTTAGGTCTTTTAACATCAAATTCTTTAATAAACAGCGGCTTTAAAAACGATAAAAACGGGCTTGCATAAGAAGATGCGCTGTACTGCATACGAGCGGTTCCTGCCTGATAACCGCAATCCCAAGTTTTATATCTGTCAATTTTTTTATTTTTTAGAAGCAAATTTCTTAAAGAATAGATAAAAATGAATAAAAGTATAAAACCTAAACCGGATATGGATATAATGTTTAAAATATTCATCGGAATTATTGATTCAAAAGAATATTCGGGAGCTTTTAACAGCATCGCAACAGGATTTTTAACTATATATAAGGCATATTGAGGAAAAAGTCCTATTAAAAAAGTAAACAAACCCAAAATTCCCATTGGTATCAGCATTATTAAGGAAATATCTTCTTTGACAGAACCGGCTTCCTCGGTTCTGGGCAACCCTAGAAACACAATGCTAAAAGCTTTGGTAAAACAAAGCAGCGCCATAGTTCCCACCAATGCTAAAGAAGCTGTTGATAATACTGAAATAATTAATACCAACGGACTGTTA
>CAZEDP010000003.1:0-28643 GCA_964511035.1 uncultured Gammaproteobacteria bacterium | reverse complement strand
ACGCTGGTTAATGATAGATTCTCACGCCCCTGCGGGGCTGATAATGACATTTGTGACGGAGATTCTTCGCTATCGCTCAGAATGACGATTTTAGGCATTTTATGTATATAAATAGTTGGACAGATTGCCACAAACGGCTTCGCCGTTTTCGCAATGACATTAATTCTTCAGTGTTTTACACTCTTCTTTGAACTTATATCCTCGACCACATATCCGTCGATAATGCTGCCGGCGGAAATTACGCCCATATCATATAAAAGCTGGGTTTGAGCCGTGTTGTAGTTTGTAACAGCGTTGAGATAATTGGTTTTCGCCTGTGTATCGGCAAGCTGTGCGCTGATAACATCCGTATAAATTCCCACTCCGTTTGCAAGCCTGACTTCAGATAGTCTCAGGCTTTCTTTTGCGGCGGCAACTTGTTTTTCTGCGGCAGTAATAAGCTCCTTCGCACTTTTGGAGTTCCAGTAAGAGTTTACTATATCTTCTTCTACCTGTCTTTTTGCATCAAGAAGATTTAACTTTGCTTCTTTTGCCTGAGCCTGAGCTGCTTTGAATTTTGTAAGTCCGTCCAGTCCCAAATTAGCCCCGCCGTTCCATGTAACCAGCAGTTCTATCGACTGATTCTGGTTTAAATCACGTATTTCATTGCCGCTTTCGGATATATTGCCGATGACTGATGCTGTCGGCAGATATTGCGAAAGAGTTGAATTCCTAATTGATTTTGCGGCTTTGAGATTATATTTGGCAATATCAACATCGGGTTTGTTTTTGGCGGCGGTCTCAAAAATTCTTGAAACGTCTGAATTCTCCGCAATAAGTGTTTTCGGCTGAACGCTATTTTCTTCGGGCATCAAAGGTGTGAGTATATTCACCCCCAAAGTATTTGCCAAATCAGCCTGAGAAAGCTTCAGCCTGTTTTGCGCGCTGATTAAATCCTGCTGTGCCTGCGCAACTTCGGCTTCGGAGCGTATTATGTCAAATTTTGTCCCGACGCCCGCATCATATCTCTGCTGATTTATTTTCAAATGCGATTGAGTTTGCTCAAGCGCTTTCTTAAAGATGTCCATGTTTGCCGTATCCTGAAGCAGTTTGTAATACTGCTTGGTAGCAAGGAGTAGAATCTGGTCCTTTGTCAAATCCAGTTTTTTGCCCGAAGCCTTGTATTGGTTCAAATTCGCGCTTAATTGAAAAAACCGTGCAAAACCGGTAAATCCGTCCCATCTTGCAGTGAAACCTGTATCAATACTGGTCGTGGCAAGTTTTGACGTTTTAGAAAAGCCTCCGAATAAAAACACCCCGCCTAACCTGCTGTGGGCATAGCTGTATGAAACATCAGGCAGATAATCCGATAAGGTATTGAGATACTGCCATTTATCCGCTGTTTTACGAGATGCGGCTATCTTGATGCCGAGATTATTCGCCAGCGCAGTATAAAGACATTCTTCAAGGTTAACCGGAACTTCTTTATTCTCAAAAGACAATAGGATTTCAGAATAATTAATTTTGCCCTTGATAAAACAGTTTTCGCATTTAGCGCGTGTTAAAACCTGTTTGTTTTTGCCTTTCTCGGGTTTTAAATCAGCACAAAACGCCGGGCTTGTCAGCCCCGCATAAAAGCATAAAACAGCTGTGACTAAACTGAAAGCCTTTTTGTTCATGAGTTTTACGCCTTATTAAAATATCAACGGCAAAAATTAAGCGGCTGTTTCTGCTGATTCGCTTTCTGCTTTAGCCTTTGCTTTTTTGGAAATCTTTTCTTCCGTTTTTACTTTTTTGATTAAATTGCCGTTGTCATCACAGTTATCGATTAAATATTTAACCGTATCTGACGGTTGAGCGCCTTTGGCAACCCACTCAAGAGCAAGAGCTTTATTGAGCTTCATTTCTTTTCTCTTAGGATTGTAGTATCCAAGCTCAACGATAGGCTTGCCTTCTCTTTTTTCGCGTTTGTCAATTACAATAACTCTGTATGTCGGGTTTTTCTTGTATCCAAGACGTTTTAGACGAATTTTGACCATGTTTGTATCTCTCCTAACTAATTTTCTTTTCTAATTGTTAACACAACATAAAGCCGTTAGCAAGGATTAAGCAAAAATAATTTTCAGCTTCAAAATAGACAAACGGTTATATATCTAAATTTTTGACATAAACGGCGTTAGTTTCGATAAACTCCCGACGGGGTTCTACTCTTTCGCCCATCAGAATATCAAAAAGCCTGTCCGCGACAATCGCATCTGATATGGTAACTTTTAAAAGAGTTCTGTTTGCAGGGTTCATCGTTGTTTCCCAAAGCTGGTCAGGCATCATCTCGCCAAGACCTTTGAAACGCTGGATGGAAAGTCCTTTTTTGCCTTTTTCTTCAACAAGTTTTTTAAGCTCTTCAAATGAATTTATTGTTATTTCGGTTTTGTTATCAATTACAAGATTAAGCATTTTTTCTTCTTCAAGAAGGAAAGTCCTGATTACAGGATATGCCTCTTTGATTCTGTTGAACTCTATGCTGTTTATAAGCAGTGAAGTAATTGACATCGGCTCTTCAAAATCCGTAGAATTAATCTGTATTTCATTCTTGCCTGTTTCCGCATCTGTTTTTACTTCCACAGTGTAGTTTAAATTGTCAACATTATAATTCTTTTCATGGTCTTCAAAATAATGAACGAGATATTTTTTTGCGGTTTCCAGTTTTTCTGTACTTTCAAAATCCGAAACTGCAAGATTAGCTCCTATCAGTCCTCTGATGACTATTTCAGGAGTTCCGTTGATAACCGGATTCCTGAAAGAATTGTAATAGCTGGACATATTGCCGAGAAGTGTCGTGAGTTCCTCGCCCTGGAGGGATTTTGACTTATCGGCATTATAAAGCACAAGGTCTTGAATTCCTCTTTCCCGAAGAACTTTATCAAGTGCCCTGTCATCATAAAGATATTGAGACTGCTTGCCGAAAGATATTTTATACAGAGGAGGCTGTGCGATGTATATATGACCGTTCTCGATAAGCGGTTTGGCATATCTGAAGAAGAAAGTCAGAAGCAGCGTCCTGATATGAGCGCCGTCAACATCAGCATCGGTCATGATGATAATTTTGTGATAACGGATTTTATCCATTTCAAACTCTTCTTCATCTTTGCTGATTGTTATTCCAAGCGCCTGAATCAGAGACTGAATTTCGTTGTTGTTGTAAATTTTGTCGATTCTTGCTCTCTCTACATTGAGAATTTTGCCCCTGAGCGGCAGAATAGCCTGAAACATCCTGTTTCTACCCTGTTTTGCACTTCCGCCCGCGGAATCTCCCTCAACTATATAAATTTCGCATTTATCAGCTTCGCGGCTGCTGCAATCTGCAAGTTTGCCCGGAAGGGTCGAATTCTCAAGAACGCTTTTTCTTCTCGTAAGCTCTCTTGCTTTTCTCGCTGCTTCACGGGCACGCGATGCCTGTACGGATTTTTCGACGATTGACTTCGCGCATTTCGGGTTGAATTCGAGCCATTCCTGAATTTTTTCATATACAACAGCAGAAACAACACTTTGGACTTCGCTGTTTCCGAGTTTTTCTTTTGTCTGTCCTTCAAACTGAGGTTCGGGGACTTTGACGCTGACAATTGCCGTCAAACCTTCTCTGACATCATCGCCCGTCAGATTGTCTTCATTTTCTTTTATTATGTTGTTTTTGCGCCCGTAGTCATTGATTACTCTCGTTAAGGAGTTTCTGAAACCCGTTAAATGCGTTCCGCCGTGATGAGTATTGATGTTGTTGGCAAAACTTAAAATGGTTTCGTTGTAAGCATCCGTGTACTGAAGAGCTACTTCGACATTGACACTGTCTTTTGAGTCTTCCATGTAAATTTCGGGGTGAATCGTAACTCTGTTCTTGTTGAGATATTCCACATAGCTAGCTATCCCGCCTTCAAAGTGGTATGTGTCTTCTTTTTCGGTATTTGCGTCAATGAAAACTATCTTTAAACCCTTGTTTAGAAAAGCCATTTCTCTAAGTCTGCCGGCAATGACTTCTCTGTCAACAATCGTTGTTTCTTTGAAAACCTCAGGATCAGGCCAGAAAGTTGTCTTAGTACCCGTTTTATCGGTTTCTCTGACTTTAGAAACAGGTGTGTTTGGCTCACCCCTGAGGTAAGTCTGTTTATGAACCCAGCCGTTTCTTGATACTTCGACAACGAATTTTTCCGAAAGGGCATTAACAACCGACGCGCCTACTCCGTGAAGTCCGCCTGATACCTTGTATCCGCCGTCACCGAATTTGCCTCCGGCATGCAAAACCGTATGAACTATTTCCAGAGCTGACTTGCCGGAATCTTCTTTTATGTCGGTCGGAATACCCCTGCCGTTGTCTTCAACGGTTATGCTTTCGTCTTTGTTAATAATGACTCTAATTTCTGAGCAGTAGCCCGCAAGCGCTTCGTCAACAGAGTTATCGACTATTTCATAAATCAAATGATGCAGTCCTCTCTGGCTTGTGGAGCCGATATACATTCCCGGCCTCAGCCTGACTGCTTCAAGCCCTTCCAGTACTCTGATATTTTCTGCATTGTATGTTTGTGACGAATTGCCTGTCATATTTTATCCTTCTTTATTAATATCCGGTTTTTTAAACTAACCCAAACCTCTTTAACGCTTTTCCTTGTATCGATTCTAACACAAACAGTTTTTTCAAGCTAATTCTTTACACAAGGATTAACTCAGGTACAAATTCGCATTTTGGGTATTTTAGTTTTTCTAAGTAAATTTTTGTAAATAATTGAATATAAATTTTAAAACTTAATCTTATCAACCAAAAAGAAAAGAGTTCCTGCAAGGGTGAAGCAAACCGGAATGGTTAAAACCCATGCCATTACTATGTTGCCGACTAATCCCCATTTTACGGCAGAAGCCCTGATTGTGCTTCCTACTCCCATAATAGATGTGGAGATAACGTGAGTTGTACTGACAGGAATTCCGAAATGAGATGCGGTGAGAATTACGCCGGCGGCGGCGGTTTCTGCCGCAAAACCGTGTATCGGTCTTAATTTAATAACTTTGCTTCCCATTGTTCTGATGATTTTCCAACCGCCCGAAAAAGTTCCCATCGCCATTGTGATGGCACAAACGGCAGTAACCCACCATGGGACTTCAAATGTTTTAAGCGCGCCAAAGGTGAACAAAGATAAAGTGATTATACCCATAGTTTTTTGGGCATCGTTTGAACCGTGGCTGAATGCCATTATTCCTGCAGAGACTAATTGGAGTTTTCTGAATGACTTGTTTACCTTATCGGGGTTTAGTTTATGGCTTATCCAGAGAAGTGTCAGCATTGATAAAAAGCCTATCCCTATTCCCAACGCAGGAGAAATGACCATAGGCAGAACAACTTTATAGAGAACGCCTTTAGTATGAACAACACTAATACCCATGTTGACAACCGCCGCGCCTATAAGCCCTCCGATAAGAGCATGGGAAGAACTTGAAGGGATTCCGAAATACCAAGTGAATAAATTCCAGATAATTGCCGCAAGAAGCGCGCATAAAATAACTTTTTGAGTAACGCTTCCTGTGTCTACTATTCCGGCACCAACGGTTTTTGCTACATGAGTGCCTGAAAATGCTCCCAAAAACTCCAAAACCGCACCGTAAGTAACAGCCCATTTGGGAGTTAAAACTTTTGTGGAAACTACAGTTGCTATTGAATTTGCGCTGTCATGAAATCCGTTAATATACTCAAAAGCAAGAGCAGCTATTATAACTAATATTAACAATATTATTAAAAGCATAAGTTATCGCCTCATTTTAAATTGATATTTTTACCCGATTTTTAATACAATGTTTACAGCCTGATCCGCTATGTTAAAACAGGTATCCATGGCGTTTTCTATGTCCTTGTAGATGTCTCTGAGCTTGATAACGCTAAGAGCATCATATTTGCCCGAGAAAAGTTCATCCATGGCTTTGTATAGAATCTCATCACCGTGGGATTCTATTTCTCTCATTCTTTCAAAGCTCTCTGTCATATCTTTGATTTTTGCTCTTTTTTTAAGATGCATTATTGTATAATTCAGCTCTTCAGTGGCTCTAAGAAGTGTTTCAGCCTGAAGGCGCATACTTTCGGTATGTTCTTTAAGTCTGTAAACTCTAAGATTAACGCAGGCTTTAACGATTTTTTTTGTAATCCTATTTAAAAGAGAGGCTACAAGTTGTATGTCCTCTCTGTCTATGGGTGTTATAAAAGTTGCGTTTAACTGTTTAAGAGTTTGCTTGGCAATGTCGTTACTTTTGTGTTTAAGTCGCTTTGCTTCAATAAGGCTTTGCTCGGTTATTTTGTCTTTTGAAATATCCAGATAAAGCCTTGCCGTGTCTCTGCAAACCTCTGCTCCTTCCTCAAAAAGAGTATAAAAAACTTTTTCTTCCGGCGGAAGGATTTTTTGTAATAGATTAAATTTACTCATAAAATTTTTCTCCAATGTAAAAAACACTAACCTGAACGATCTCACGAAAATTATAGCATCAACAAAATTTTGCGATTTTTTTGTTAAGGCTTTTGTTTAAATTTCTTAATAATCTAAAATGCTTATAAATAGCAGTTAACAGTATGTATAAGCAACTAATTGCCAAAAATATTATATAATTCGGTTGATATAGTATATTCTTGTTCAACTTAAAAATCAGGGTAGCATTATGAATTTTAAATTTTACAAAGGCGTTTTACCGCTTTTATTCGCATTATGCCTTGTGAATTCATTTTTTTCACAGGAAGCATTTTCAGTTAACCTTCAGGAAAAAGCCAATTTCGAGCTCGGGCTTGATTATCTGAATCAGAGAAATTTCATGCAGGCTCAAAAATATTTCAGTAAGGCAATATCCATTAATCCTTCAAACGCTCTGGCTCATTATAACCTTGCCATAGCTCTAAAAAATCTCGGAAAAACAGAAGAAGCTCAGGCAGAATATAAAATAGCCCTTGCAAATAAAACACCGTCAATGGTTTTTTCCGAGGAAATTATTCCCGAAAACGAACCTCTGCCGGAAGAAAAACAGACTGAACAACTATCAAACCCTTTTAAAGTCACTTACGAACCGACACAGACGAAACTAACAGGCAATTACAGCGAAAAAGCCGTAGAAAAACCGAATTTGCCGGTAATCAGACAGCCTGCCGCAGAAAAAGAAAATGACTATATAGACATAGCGGATGTTTATTACGACAACTTCGATTATAAATCTGCCGTTGAGTACTACGGATATGCGCTTAATAAACAGAGCGACAATGATTATTGCCTGTACAAAACCGCACGAAGCTATCTCGGAATGAAAGATTACAAACAGGCTCAAAAATTTATTGATAAAGCCTTAAAAATAAACCCCTCCAAGAAAGAATATCTGTATTTTCAAAAAGAAATAAAATCTAAACTCGCAAACGAAAAAGGAACCGATAAAGAGGATGATGCACGCTACAACAATGAAATGGGTGTTTCCGCAATAAAAACCGGAGACAAAGTGAAAGCCGAAAGTTACTTTAAAAAGGCTTCCGAAAGCAACCCAAAAAACTCAAAGAGCTATAATAATCTGTCTTATCTTGAGTACCAAAATAACAATATGGATAAGGCTCTGCAATACAGCCAAAAAGCAGTTGAAAACGACAGTTTGTCCCCTGAGAATTACTATAATCAGGCAATGATATATAAAAAGAAAAAAGATACCGAAAAAGAGCTTGAAAATCTCAATAAAGCCCTTGAACTGAACCCTGATTTTTATTCGGCATACTATGAAAGAGGCTTGATATCATATAATAACGGTGATTATACAAAGGCTAAAGAAGACTTTAATAAAGTTCTTTCCCTGAAAAGCAGTAATTTTGAATCCACTTATAATCTCGGGATAATCAGCGCAAAAGAATTAAATATGAAAGATGCCGTTAAATATTTCAAAAAAGCGCTTTCTATGAACAGCCAAAGTGCAGATGCCTATATACAGTTAGCCCTTGTATATCAGGCAGACGGCAAACTTGATGAAGCAGCCGAAAATTATCTTCAGGGGCTAAAAATTGCTCCCTATAATTCTCTTTCTTATTTGAACTTAGGGAAAATTTATTTGAGTAAAGGCGACTATGAAAATTCGATAAAATATCTTTCACAGGCTGAAATATCAAACCCGCGCGATGCCGATCTTTATAATTATTTAGGTCTGGCAAATCAGGGGATGGATGAATTTGCTCAGGCAAAAAATTACTTTCTCAAGGCAATTGAAATTAATCCCGGCAGACCTGTGTATCACTATAACCTGAGTCAGTGCTATTTAAGCCTTGATGATAATGACAACTCCATGCTTGAATTTCATAATGCCGTTAACGCTGTACCCGTTAGAGAACAGGATTATATAGATTTGGCGGAAATTTATTATGACAAAGATATGCCTGATTATTCGGCAAGAATACTAAAAGACGGCATTAAAAAGTTCCCTTCTGATGCTTCAATAGTCATTGCTCTTGCCGATATACACGAAAGGCAGGGAAATATTAACTCCGCAAAGGAATCTCTGGAAAGTTTTCTTAAGGCAAACCCCAAAACAGGCATTTCGAAAAAAATAAGAGAAAAAATCAAATCTCTGGAACTTATCAGATAAAAAACCTTATAAATAAACAATCCTGCGGTCTGCAGGATTAAACTTCATATTTTCCATACGCTTTTAATTAAGTATTGCGGGATAAAAATTAAATTGAAATTAATCTCAAGAATTATTCTATATTAGTCTTGAGAATTAAAATGAGTGTTTTTTAAAAAATAATAATGGATGTCAATCTATTTCAAATATTTGTCTAAAATTTCTTTTTTTATCCTATCAGTACTATCAACAATTTTTTTGGCTTCGTTAATTTGTACTTCTAATTTTTCAATTTCTGCGACAATTTTTTCTTGGTCTTTTATTGATGGCAATGGAATATCTAATTTTTCATAAAATGCGATTGGAACCCTACGATGCCCACTAGCTCCAGTCATATTTTTTTCGGCTTCTTGTCTTATTATTTTGCGATTTAATATTTTAAATAAATATTTATTTAAAATATTATTATATGCTCTTATAACATGAAATTCAGAACTACCTAAAGCGATTTCATTTTTTAGCTCGTTTGCTAACGCACATTTACCGTTTTCCATACAAGGAGTAATTTTGGCAATAATAATATCATTCTTTTTGAAATATGTATAACTTCCTTTTTTTACCTCTGAATAATTTCTATCTTGCATTTTAACAATATAGCCATCATTGCTCACAGATTGCATATCAACAAATGAAATAATAGTATTTGGGTCTAAATCTTTAATTTCAGCTTTTGAAGGATTAGTTATTGCGATTTTATTTAATTTTACTTTTTCGTATTTATCATTAAGATTTGTTATTATATTATCGATGTCAAATTTTAAATTATTTATTTTTATGTTCAATTCATTTGCTTGCTTTTCTATTTTTTCAATTTCTTTTACAATTTTTTCTTGAATTTCTAGTGGCGGCATAGGGATTTTAATAGATTTTAAATTTGATAAATTTAAGCCACCCTGCGCAGCACCTGTAATTTTTTCTTTTAACAAAATCTGTCCACATTTATTTTGTAAAAAATAAAATAAATACTTTTGTGTATATAAATTTGTACATCTTAAAATAAAAATATGCTCATTTATCATTGCTTTTTGATTATTTAATTCATCTCGAACTAATGCGATTTTGCCGGTTAAGGCTCCATCTTTGCATAAAAGGATGTCATTTTTGTTTATTATTCCCGTTTTTGATAAATTAAAAAATTCTTTAGGTATATATTTTGGAGTAGATAAGTATAAATAGCCATCAGTATTGTGAATATGTTCGCCTCCTAAAGAGAGAATGCCATTTGTAATATTCTTAACACCGCCTTTTGGTCTTGAACCGCTTTCAATTGTTTTGGTAATCTTTTCTATTGTTATAATATCCCATTTACTGTCAATTTTTACTTTTTTTTTAGTGTTAAGATTAATTGTTTTTTCAAATTCAACCCTATCAAAAGTAATAAGGTCTACAAGATTTACTCTTGAAATATTATCTGATAATGATTCATCGACAGGTGTTTCAAAATCATCGCTAAATGCTTTATAAATATATGTGCTGGCTTTTTCGGGGTTGTCAAAATTATTTGTATCAAACAATCTTGTGCATTCATCTATCGATTTCCCGCGTTGAATCGGATGTATTCCTTCACATCCCCTTCTGTCTGAAAATTCATAACCTAAAAATCTTTTCTCGGCATCTTTTTTACCGGTTTTTACGATAACGGTTTTTTGCGGATATGCCAAAATATAATAATAAAGTTTTTCTTTTTCATTTTCTAATACAATATCCCAAAATTCTTTTTCTGTTTTTGTTTTTATTTTTTTACAATATTCTTTATATAAGTCATTTTCTTGTATAGATTTGTTTGGTTCTTTTTTCAGTAAAGTAATATAATCATCGAAAGAAATATCTTCCCACACGTAATTTACATATTTAAAAACGGGCTTTTCTATTCCATTTAATGTTACATCTGAAAGATTGGTAAAAAATTTATTTACTGATTTTTTTAGATTCACGCTTTCATAATTATTCCGTCTGCGTAAGAATAAAACGACTGTATTTATAGTCGTTGCCATAAAGGTATTAGAGCCTAATTCCGTAATTGCGACAATTTGGAAATATTGCAGTATTATTTCTCTAGCTTTTGTATATATTCCTGTGTTGCTTAAAATAGAGCTTGGTAAAATTATTCCTGCAATTCCGCCGTCTTTTAAGAGTTGTTTTGTTCTTTCAATAAACAGACATTCTATTTCTGAACTGTTGTCGGTTAGTTTATTGTAGAGTTCAAAATCTTCTTCCGTATAATATTCCCGTGTTGTTTGCCTAAAAGAAGATACCGAATAGGGAGGATTACTAAGTAATATGTCGAATTGTTGATTATCTTGTGAAACATCTTTATTAAACTTTCGTAATTTCCCTTCATAATCTTTTGTTTTTGTGAAACTACCTAATCCGTCGCTTAAAATAACATTTGCCAAACCGTCACCGTGTAAATAACAGCCGACTTTACCGACTTTGACCAACCGATAATCTTTTTCTATACCATAGACATATATAGTAGCCCAATCAAAATGGTCTTCTTGCCAGTTTTTAATTTTCTTAGCAGTTGCATCTATGTAATCTTGAGGTTTTTTGTTATTAATTATACTTTGAACTTCATGCATATATTCGGTTATGAAGTGCCCGCTACCCGCCGCATAATCAATCATGAAAGGCAATAATTCGCCGTCTGTTTGATTTAATTTTTCATTAACAATATTTTCTAAAGGCAGGCTTTTAATCATAAACTGCGCAATGGGGACAGGAGTGAAAAACTGCCCCGCTTCCTGTTTTAAGCCGGTTGTCAAAAGCAGTTCAAAAAAGTCCGACAAATATTGCTGCCTTTTGTTATAACGTATTCTGTAACCTTGCAGAAGTTCTACAACCTCTTTTACAATTTTTGCATTTTCTTTAAATGATTGATGATCATAAACTTCTTTTATTGCAAATTCGTTATTTTTCTCAAGTCTAAGTTTATTTATTTCAGCTAAAAGACTTTTTCTATCATCTTTGGATAAATTTGTATAACGATTTTCAAATTCATTTTTATCAAAATCGCTAACTGTACGATTTAAAAACTTTTTCATTCCTTCTTTATATAAATCTGTTAATCTTAATTGAAAAGAAACATCGTCATCAACGCCTTCAAGCCATTGGAACTTTAATTCGTCATCATCTTTTATCGATGTTTCATCATATACTTTACACAAGAACAGAGTAAAAATTTTATTAAAAGCATTTCCCTTATCGGAAACAACATTATGACGCAAAATCTCTAAAAAACGATTAAAGATAAAACCGGAATCCTCTTGTCTTATAGGTTTTAATTGGCTTTTAATAAGAGCCTTGCTTTCAAAGCAATAAGGTCTTACCCAAGATTCAAACAAACCGTTATCTTTTGTCAATTTATTCCATTTGTCATAGAAATCTTTAACATCACCCGCGCGATAATCTTCTTCAATTTTTATAATTTCATTTTTGTATATTATGTCTTTCCCTTTCAATTCGGAAGCATAGAGCATTATAATATCGGCTTTATCGCTAAATTTAAAATAAGTAAACAGTTGACCGCCGTCTTTTTTCATTTTGTTGAATTCTTTATCAAATTCTTTGCCAAAAGTCTTACATTCAATTAGCAAATATTCTGAACCGTCTTCTCTATTTACGCAAATATCTAACCTTCCCGATGTTCCATGACCCGATGGCCAAGTTTTTTCAAGGATGATATTTTGCGGTTTGTATCCCTTCTTAAGCAGTCTGTCTATGCATTCTAAAATTACAAAATTTTCTTCTTGAGAAAAATTCTGCGTTGTTTTTGAATCACTTTTAATTAAAGTGCCGTAATTAATAAATTCTTTATTAAAGTCTATTTCTATCGCATAGTTATCATGCTGTAGATATTTTTTTTCAAAAATTCCTGCAGTATTTTCTTTTGGCAAAAAGCCCAAAGCTTTAATAATGCCTTTTATATTTTGTATAGTCATACATTGATTTTATACCAAATTTTTAACATTAAAGCAATCTTGTCAGAGAACTTTTAAAAAAAATTATAACAATAACCTTTTTCAATTATCGCAGGACTTTTCGGGCAACATCAAGGCATGTTGGCTTGAAAGATTCGTTTTTTGTGCTAATATGATATCAACTCGTAAATGAGTGGGTTTCCTTTACCCACTTTTTTTGTTAAAAGGCAAGGGGGCTTTGGTTACGGAATATTATGCAAAAAACTGTCGATAAAAAAGAAATTTTAAAAAATATAGTTCCCCGTGTAACTGAAAAATGCCAATGTTTGGGTTTAATTCCCGTTGAAGTTGATTTTAAAAACGAATCGGGAAGGTGGTACCTGAAAGTATTTATTCATAACGAAAAACAAGCTGTAACTCACAGCGAATGCGAAGCATTAACTAAGAGCATCGGCGATTCGTTTGATGAAATCATACCCGTTCATTATTATCTGGAAGTTAGCAGTCCCGGTATTGACCGAAAACTCAAATCCGCTCAGGAATACAATATTTTTAAAAACCATAACGTCCTAATCAAGCTGAAAAATTCATCAGAATTTGAATTGAAAAACTTTAAAGCAAAAATAACAGAATTTGACGAAGAAGTCGGACTTAAACTATTTGTACCCGACATGGATAAAGAAATTACTCTTAAAATAAATGACATTTCATCCGTAAGACTGGACAGCACTTGTGTGTAAAAAACAAATTATAAGGAGATTTAACGGTGATTAAAGTTGGTTCCGCACTTGGTGAAGCTATTGAACAAATGGAAAGAGAAAAAAATATTCCGAAAGATCTTATTGTTAGATCTCTGGGTGACGCCATGGTAACTGCCTATAAAAAACACATCAAAAGTCAGGATGTAACCAATGCGATTGCCAAAATCGACCTTTCAAAAGGAGAAATAGGTGTATTTAGAGTTAAAACCATTGTAGAAACACCTGAAGACGAATTGAAAGAAATTTCTCTCGAAGATGCAAAGAAATTGGATAAAAATGCCAAGCTTGAAGGTGAAGTTGAAATTGAGGTAACACCTGAAGATTTCGGAAGAATTGCCGCTCAATCCGCAAAACAGGTTATTGTTCAACGAATAAGAGAAGCCGAAAGAAATCTTATCCTTGAAGAATTTGTCTCGAAGAAAGGTAATTTGACAACCGGCATAGTGCAAAGGGTTGAATCAAGAAACGTAATCATTAATATAGGACGCTCTGAAGCTATACTTCCGCCTAAAGAACAAATTCCCGGTGAGTATTACAGAGTTAACGACAGAATAAGAGTTTATGTACTGGACGTCAAAGAAACTTCAAGACTGCCTCAGGTAATAGTTTCACAGGTCCATCCTAGTATTGTAAGAGAGCTTTTCGAATTGGAAGTGCCGGAAATCGAAGACGGAATAGTAGAAATCGTCTCAATTGCACGTGAAGCCGGATACAGAACAAAACTTGCGGTTGCAAGCAGAGACCCTGAAGTTGATGCCGTTGGAGCCTGCATCGGACAAAGAGGCAGCAGAATCCAAACTATCGTTAATGAACTTAAAAACGAAAAGATAGATATAATAAGATATTCCGAAAATCCTGCCGAATATATTATTAATGCCCTCTCACCGGCAAAGATAATTTCCGTGGAAATATTAGAGGATTCTCCCGAAAACAGAGAAGCCCTTGTCATAGTTCCTGACGACCAGCTCAGCCTTGCAATCGGAAGAGAAGGACAAAACGTAAGGTTGGCCCACAGACTTACCGGCTGGAGAATAGATATTAAGAGCTTGAGCCAGATAGAATCGGAAGAAGCATCTTACTATGACAATAATGTTGAAGAAGAGCAGGAATATGCTGCCGAAGAAGAGGAGGCATAGAACAGCTTTTTGATTTTAAGAAAATGTGCCGGATGCGGTGAAATAAAGGACAGGACAGAACTTTTAAGAATACTCCGTCAATATGATACCGGTGATATTTTTATTATGCCTGACAGTAAAAAGTTCGGACGCTCTGTATATTTATGCAAAAATATTGAATGCTTAAACGCCGCACTTAAGAAAAAAAGGCTTCATAAAATGCTGCACAGTCAAGTAAATCAAGGTGTTTTGGAGCAAATACAAAATGTAATGCGCACAGTAATATAATAGTGATAAGATAAAAGTACAAATGAATTTAAAGCAGGAGATTATTTTATAATGTCGGGAGAAAAAGTCAGGGTATATGATTTGGCAAAGCAGCTAAATCTTCCTAACAAGGAAGTTATTGCTTTGCTGGAAGACAAATTGAAAGTTACGGTTAAATCGCACAGCAGTTCTATTGAAAAAGAACATGCCGATAAACTTGTTTCCCTGCTTAAAGCCCCGACCGTCAAAAAACAACCTGCCGTTACAAAAGAACCTCCCGCCGCAAAAGCTCCTGCCGTAAAAATTCAAAAAGAAGAAACTGCCAAGGAAATCAAACAGCCGGAAGTTAAAAAAAGTGAACCCGTCGCCGAAGTAAAAAAACCTGAATTTAAAAAGGCTGAAGCTCCTGTTCAAGAAAAGAGATTTCAGCCAACAACCAATGCCGGAAATTCAGAAAGAAAATTTCCTCCGAGAGACAACCGATTTGAGAAAAGACCGTTCCAGCAGAGACCGGGCGGTTTTTCGTCTCCGCATCCGAGAAGAGATGAGGACAGAAATGTTTACAGAAATCCGGCTTATGACAGACCCTTTAAGCCCGCAGGTCAAAGTCAGGGAGCACCTCCTTCAAGACCGCCGGGACAGGGCGGTGACGGACCAAGACCGCCAAGACCCAATTCGGACAGAATATTTTATAACAACCCTGCTTTTCCCGGAGCAAAACCTTTTTCTCCCGGTGCCCGCAGACCCGGAGCTCCCGCAGCTCCTGCTCCTGTTGACAGCGGAAAAACCCCGGGCAGAAAAGAAGTATTCGGGAAAAAGAAAGACAGCAAATATAAAGATAAACAGTCTAAAGAAGAAAAAATAGAAGAAATCAAACTTTTTCAGGACAAATTCAAGAAAAAGAAAAAACAATCCGAAGAAATTAAAGAAAAAGTTACGTCTGTTTATATCCCAAGACCTCTTACAGTGGGCGAGTTGTCTGAAAAGCTCGATATAAACGTTGTTGATGTAATTAAAGAACTTTTTTCAGTCGGCATACTGGCAACCGTCAACCAAACCATTGATGCAAATGCCGCAAAAGAAGCCGCAAAAAAACTGGGCTTCACCATCATCGAAAAAGACGAAACCAAAGAAGAGAAGAAAAAAGAAGAAACTTTTTTTGAAGAAGATGTTGACGAAACAAAGCTCAAAACCAGAGCACCGGTTGTTACCATTATGGGACACGTTGACCACGGTAAAACAACACTGCTTGATACCATAAGGTCAATTAAACACAAAATCGTCAATACCGAAGTCGGCGGAATTACGCAGTCCATAGGTGCTTATACAGCCAGAGTCAAAAACAAAAAAATTGTCTTTATAGATACGCCCGGTCACGAAGCTTTTACCGCAATGAGAGCCAGAGGCGCTCAGACAACCGACATTGTCGTTCTTGTGGTTGCAGCGGATGACGGTATCATGCCGCAGACAATTGAAGCTATCAGCCACGCAAAAGCGGCAAAAGTCCCTATTATTATTGCAGTTAACAAAATTGACAAAGAAGGAGCCGATGCTGACAGAGTGCTTCAGCAATTGACGGAATATGATTTGGTTCCCGAAAAATGGGGTGGCGATACTGTATGCGTTCCTGTAAGCGCTCTTAAAGGAACTAATATTGATGAACTTTTAGAGATGATTATTCTGGTTGCAGACCTTGAAGACCTTAAGGCAGACCCGACAAGAAAAGCCTCCGGAGTTGTCATTGAAGCAAAACTTGATAAAGGCAAAGGCGCTTTGGCTACGCTGCTGGTCAGAACCGGTGTGCTTAAAGTAGGTGATTTTATTATATGCGGTACAATCGGCGGAAAAGTTAAATCAATGACAAGCGATGAGGGATTAAAACTCAAGCAGGCAGGTCCAAGCACTCCCGTCGAAATTTCGGGTTTTACCGATGTTCCGCAGGCAGGCGACAAGTTCGATGTTGTTGAAAATGACAAAACATTAAAAACTTTGGTTGCCGAAAGAAAAGAAAAAGAAAAAAATATCAGGTTTGATACGCTTGCAAGCGCACAGGTAAGACAAGACAACATCGCTTCAGAAGGTGAAGGACCGCGAGACCTTAATATCATTATTAAAGCCAATACACACGGTTCTGCCGAGGCTGTAAGCTCCTCCCTTCAGCAGCTTGTTTCAAAAGAAGTATTCGTGAAAATCGTCCATATAGGAATTGGTGACATATCCGAAGCTGACATAATGCTTGCCTCGGCAAGTAACGCTATTGTTCTCGGTTTTGCCGTTAAAGAAGACCAAAACGCCCAAAGATTGGCAGCCAGCCTTGGCGTTGACATCAGAAAATATGATATTATTTATCAAATCATCGAAGATATAGAAAAAACAATGCTCGGTCTTTTACAACCTGAGCTTCATGAAATAGAACTCGGAAAAGCTGAAATCAGACAGATATTCCCTATCGGCAAAACTCAAAAAATCGCCGGCTGTTACGTTCTTGAAGGCAAAATTCTCAGAAATAAAGAAGCTATTCTTTTAAGAAACGGAAAAGAAATATACAAAGGCTCCATTGATCAGCTTAAAAGGTTCAAGGATGATGTTAAAGAAGTTGCCAGCGGCTACGAATGCGGTATATCGCTGAGCAAATTTAACGATATTCAAGAAGGTGACATAATCAAAGTCATGACAACAAAAGAAGTCGAAAGAGAAACTCTCGTCTAAACGTAAACGAGTTATTATCGGGGGAAAGTCCTATGAATTCAAGAAAGGAACGTATCAGAAAAGCTCTGATTAAAGAAATCAGCGATATAATTTTGAGGCATGTTAAAGATCCCCGCATAGCAACCGTAGTTTCAGTAACTGATATCGAACTTTCAAACGATTACACCCACGCAAAAGTTTATATCAGCGTTTTCGGCTCGCAGCAGGAAAAAGAAGATACCTTTGATGCCGTACTGGATGCGGCTTCCTACATAAGAAGCGAAGTCGGCAGAAGGATAAGGCTGAGACATACGCCCGAGCTTGAATTTAAACTTGACGATTCACTTGAACGCGGCAGTAAAATAACTTCCCTGATTGATAAGATTTCAAGAGGGGAATTGTAGAGTCTTAAAGCCATAAATGACCTTGTTTAGACTTTTATCAGTTTTCCTTTTTTGATTATTTCCTGATATAAAAAGTCGCCTTCTTTGGCATTTTTATATTCTTCAACCGAATAAGCTCTTGGGGATATATCAAAATCAATTCTTAAACTTAGCTTTTTTAGTAACGCAGATTCGTCAAAAAAATCTTTTCCAAAATCAGAAGATATTACCGCAACATCAATATCGCTATCGTCATTGGCTGTATTATCCGCATAAGAACCGAATAAAAAGACAGCTTCTACTTTTATATTTTTTTCTTTAATGGCTTTTATAAAGTCTTTTATTATTTTTCTAATTTGCTTTTTAGCCATTGAAAAACCTCTTTGGTTTGATTAATAATCTTTAAAGTGTTTTGTTTGTTGCATTTTGTTTTCAGTTCTTCTCTTTTTTCAGAATATCTTGTCTCTATATAATATAAATTCAGGTAAGCAAATAAATCAACATATTCTTCGGACAGAAAACTAAAAATATCCGCACTTTTTGATAATGACAACAAATCGTGTTTTCTGGGAGGAATATCATCATTTTTATAGATATATATTGCTTTTATGACTTTTTCAATACACTGCTGACACATAAAAACAGACCAGAGGAACTGTTCACCCTTATAGCTCCATTCGGCGGCTTGTAAATCTTCTTCTGCTATATTCAGCCATATTTCATGCTTTTTCATATTTGCCTTTTTTACAGGTTATTTACAGTTCAATTATAATATAAATGCTGAAATACTATATCAAATTTTGCTTGATATGGTGATTTTTGGTATAAATGGAAACTGTAAAACTTATTTCAGCCAATTTACCAGAATTATTACAACCGCGCTTACCAGAAGCAGAATTTGAGCTAAATAAAGCGTGATTGCCTGCGGGCTTCTGTACCATTTTATTTTTTTAGGCTCTGTTATCTTAAACGGAAGCGGTCTAGTAATCGGACACTGCGAATTTCTTTTTTCCAAGCCTATTTTCGGATAACTTGTATCGCAGTCGCTTTTAATTGAATAGAGCTCAGCATCAAACAACTTGCTCATTTATGAAAAACCTCTATAAACTTCGTTTCCTGTGTAGTAATAAAACAATATTTATTGCGTTCAGATTGATTTAATAACCCGTGCAATAATAATTTTAACAATTATATTTCATTTGGCAATTAAAACATGCGCAATGATATAATAAGGTAATTCATCACTCTAAAAAAAATAAGGGGGTTCTAATGAAACTGCTTTTTAAGATTATAATTTCTCTCGTTGTTATTAATTGCCTCGTTTTGAGCTCTTTTGCCATGCTGCCTCCTTATGTGTATGAGCAAATGCAGAAAGAATCGGTAATAAAAGCCATAGCCACGGTTAAAAAAGTAAAAGTCATAAATAAAAGCAAATATTCAGTTGAGAAAAAAGTAACTTTCCGGCTTGAAAAAGATTTTGAAAAAGCAAATATCCCGAAGGAATTCACCGGCAAATGCAAATCCGCAACCAAATTCCAATCTTATTTAATCGGAAGCGGGGAATTGTACTTTGACCCGCAAAAAAACGACAGGGTATTCGTAACCGTTACCGAAAACGGCGGCAAGATTACCGGATATACGCTCTTAACACCAGAACTGGAAAATAAAATCAATAATAACTACGGGGAAATGAAATTCGGGTCTGACGGGGTGTATTTTAAGCCGGATTGACTTTTATCTCGGCATAGATGAAATATTTGTAAAAAAGCAGACGATTCCTATAGAAGCAATGATAATGAGATTCTTCGCTTGCGCTCAGAATGACGATTCGGCTTTGGGTGGTGTGGTTTTAAAAAAATAATAATGGTGGGTTAAAACTACTATACTATCTGCTGGTGAATTTGACTTGCGGTAAAAGAATAAGAACCTGTCTATATAGACAGATTCTTATTCTTGATTGTTGTTTCAGCTTATATTGCTTTAATCGATTCAATAATAGGACTACTATCAAGTAAATGTGCAGTAAGTTTAAATTCTGCAGGTGTTTTATCAGCAAGGAACTTTTCCAGTCCGTTAGCTTTAACAGCTGATACATCCTTTTCACCCGTTACAAGGAAAGCTTTTGTTTTTAAACCTTCGCCGACTGTAACAACTGCGGCTTCATTTTGTAATAATTCTCTTGATGCTTTATCCAACACCAATTTGCCTGTCCGAGCCGTGTCCAAAATTATATCCATCAGCTTGGCAGGAATCTTAGCTAAATAATCCGGTAAAATACGCATTGATGCTATTCTCACCTTATTAAGATCAGCTCCGCCGGTTAAAACATCTGCTGCTTGATTAAGAAGCATTTTGCCCGTGGGCGAATCGAGTCTTTCCAGCGGTTTGCCGTTGTACATAACTTTTTTGATTTGAACAACGCCGCCAAAGTTTTCCTGATTGTTAAAATTGACTGAATTTACACGCATAATATATACCCCAAATTTTTCTACGTTCTTATAATAGAACTAAAAAAAATTATGTCAGTAAAATTTTGTAAAATGTTAATTATAATTTACATAAAATCTTAATAGAAATGCCAAATAATATTTAAAACTCTCAAATGCTTATGTATACAAGTTGTAAATTATTAATATTTATTTATCAATAAACTGTCAACTATTTTTATGTTCGGACTTTAATCAACCAAGATTAACTTTAATGAGGTTGAGAATATGAGAATAAATCCCCTGCATCCGTTTAAAATCAATCAAGGCAGAACTCATACAAACACGGCAACGGCTTTTGGCGTAAACAGAGATACAAAATGGTACGATAGCGCATATAAAGAGAAAGATACATTCAACGGAGCCTTGCCCGATGAATTTATTCTCGATAAATTAACCCAATTCTTCCCCGACCCGCAAAATATCAATGTTTTGGATATCGGGGCGGGGCAGGGAAGAAACAGTTGCCCCATAGCAAAAAAAGGCTATAATGTTACGGCTTCCGAACTGAGCGAAGACGGAATTAAATCAATCCTCGAAAAGGCAAAAGAAGATAACCTGAATCTGACAACAATCAGCCGAGACATTCTGGTTGAAGACCCAAAAGAAAAGAATAAATATAACTTCGTGTTTATGTCTCATATAAGTCAGATTTTTAATGAAGAAAAACTTGATACGGCTTTATCAAACATTCAGAAATTAATGAAAAACGACGGGATATTGGTCTTTGACGCTTTAGTAAGAAATAAAGAGACAGAAAGTATTCAACCTTCCGAAGAGTACTCAAAAAGCGGTTATTATAATTACTGCCGTGACGAAATTATACAAATCGCCAAATCTAAAGGATTTGAGACAGTAGAAATCAGAGATTATGACGAAAAGGACGAAGTAAAATCCTTTTATATCAGTCATCCCAAGTGGAATGATAATGTAAAACTTCAGTGGTTTGTATTTAAGAATTGATTTTGAGATATTATAGACAATAGCCTAATTTGATATACTTGAGTATGTAAAAGAATAGCTTACAGACGGGCTATGGGAAAGAATAATGAGTAATGATTTAATACCGGTAGAAATAATAGAAAATAAAATATTTGTTATTCGTGAACATAAAGTGATGCTGGATAGTGATTTAGCCGGTCTTTATGATATTGAAACAAAGGCATTAAATAGAGCTGTAAAACGTAATTCAGAAAGATTCCCAGATGATTTTATGTTCCAGCTGAAGGATGATGAATGGGATTTTTTGAGGTGCCAATTTGGAACCTCAAAAGAAGGCTCAGGCGGTCGGCGTTACAATCCTTATGTTTTTACAGAGCAAGGCGTTGCTATGCTTTCAAGTGTTCTTAACAGTAAAAGAGCTATTGCAGTTAATGTTCAGATTATGAGAATATTTGTAAAAATTAGACAACTGGCTTTAACCCATACCGAACTTGCTGTCAGATTAAATGAATTGGAGCAAGTCTTTATCAACTATACGAAAGAAAATACTTTGGAACAAAAAGAGCAGAATGAAAACATAAATGAAATATTTAAATGCATTCAATACCTTGTTGATATACATAAGCCCGGGAAGATAGGATTTAAAGCAGATTAAAATAAAACCGCCAAATGACTATTTAAAATATTTAATCTGTTTATGTATTGCTTTCCATTTGTCCTTTTCTACTTTTGCCGCACTTTGATTTTGCCTGTTTGATATGTATTCCTGTTCTTTCTGCACTTTAAAGTAATTTTCAAACCTTTGCGCATCCAGCAAACCTTCTCTAATAGCTTGTCGGACAGCACAACCCGGTTCATCATTGTGTTTACAATCTCTAAATCGACAGCATTCAGCAAGTTCTTCTATATCCTTGAAACATTGGCTGATGCCGTTTTCCGCATCCCACAGCTGCAATTCCCTTATCCCGGGTGTATCAATAATTAAACCGCCTTGAGACAAAATAAACATTTGCTTATAAGTTGTAGTATGTCTGCCTTTTTCAATATTATTTCGTAATTCGTTGACTTTCATCAAGTTTTCTTGCGCCAGATTGTTTATCAAAGTTGACTTCCCTACGCCTGAAGAACCTAATAAAACCACCGTTTTGTTTTCTTTAAAATAATCCTGCAAAATATCTATGCCTTCTTTTGAAATATTATTTATCGCGTGTACATCAACACCAAATGCAATATTTGAAACCGCAAGAATTTTGCTTTGGACATCCTCGCACAAATCTGTTTTAGTCAATACAACGACAGGAGTTGCACCGCTTTGCCAAACAAGCGCCAAATAACGTTCAATTCGTCTTAAATTAAAATCATAATTTAAGGCGCAAACAATAAATGCTATGTCAATATTGCTTGCTATTATTTGCTCCGAGGTTTCTTTTCCAGCAACTTTTCTTGAAAATTTACTTTTACGAGGCAAAACAGATTGAATTATTGCTTTATTTTCGCCTTCAACAGGTTCAAACAAAACCCAATCGCCAACTGCCGGAAAGTTTCCCTTTTCTTTACATTGATTTCTGAATTTCCCGAGAATAATCGCCGTAAATTCACCGTTTTCAGAATAAATTTTATAACTGTTTCTATGCTCAGAGCAAATTCTGCCAATTGAAACATTTTCAAGTTGATATTCTTCAAGATGCTTTTTAAAAAAAGCATTAAATCCTAATTTATTTAATTCCATTGTAATGATTCCTCTATTTTAACTACTTACAAGAAGTTGCAGAAGAACCACATCCCGTATTTATTTTTTGTGTGATACCCTGCAACTTATACAGTTATCACCACAATATCCAGATTAAACAAAAAATGTCCTTTCAATTTGTCTTTATCATTATAACATTTTTAAAAAACAATATAATATCTTATGCTGCTTTGTCCTGTCTTTGTAGAATGCTAAATGTCAGTTGTCTGTTAATAAGCAAAATATAAGCACAATAAAAAACTCCCCGGGTAAGACTCGAACTTACAACCCTGCGGTTAACAGCCGCATGCTCTGCCATTGAGCTACCGAGGAATATTACTAAGTATTATAACAAAAATGGATTTTTTATGTAAATAGAGAGTTTTAAAATAATTTATTCAGATTATCCTTTTTGTGTTGTTTATGCAGTCTTTTTTCACTTGCTTAGCATTAAACGGCGGTAAGAAAAGCCCGTAAAAAATTTATTTTAAAGAAACTAAATTACGTATTTCGTTTATGTCTGCTTCCGCCAATGTCTTTCTGAACGCTTCCATTGCTTTAATTTTTTCGCAAAAGACTTTATATTCAGGGCTGTTTACAATTGTTGAACCGTTAATCCCGTTGTTGAATTCAAATGAAACAGCTTCTCGAGATTTATTTTTAAGTGAAATCACTTTAACACCCGCCAAAAGCTCAATACAGGAACACACAACATCGTCGGAAGAATAAAGTCTTGTAGCTATTTCGTTAACGGTCACTTTGCCGTCCATGTTGTTATGAGCATACTTAAGCATGCCGCTGACGGTTTTGATTATTTCCATAGGATTGTTTCCGTTATAGTCAGAGCAGGTCATGTGAACTATTCTGGCGCGGGAATTTTTAACGATTTCCGAAAAAACCTTGTTATCCGGCGGCAAATCATAAAAAACAAGCTGATCTGTTTTGCCCGCATTGAGTCTGTTAATAAGTTTAGACTTCAGGACCGGATTTTTTTCGAGATTTTCGAGAGAAAGACGATTTTCGGCAAAAATAGCAACCGCACTGCCTGATGTTTTAATATAATTGGTAAAAATTCTTTCAATTCCGGTTCTCTTTCTGTGGTCAATCCACTTGGGCGAAAAAGATGTCTCTTTTACCGCTTCCTGAACTTCTTCGGGCTCTTTCGAGCTTTTTTCTTCATCTTCAGCTGTTTTGATGTCTTTTAAAATCAGCTGTACTTTTTCTTTGCCGCCAAAATAATTAATTTCGGGAGAAAAGGCTATGTCCGTGCAGTCGGAAAGTGAAAAATCAAGAGAGCTTCTTTGCCACCAAACAGCGTCGTATACATTATCATCTTTGTCTGTAAAATGTATTTTCAGGTGGTTATTTGCAGAGCCCATAGTTTTATACTGCTTCAGGCAAAGGTTTTTTACCGCAAAGACAGGATAAGAATTACCTTCTCCAAACGGGGCGAGTTTCTTGATTTCTTCAACCAGCTCGGGGGTGAGTTCCTGCGGAGTAATTATCCCGTCAATTATTAGCTCGGGCTCAAGTTCAAATGATTTGAGCTTTTTATTTACATAGCTCTTCAATGCTTTTACGAACTCTTTGAAATTTTTCTTGGACATATCAAGGCAAAAACCCGCTGCCAAAGAATGTCCGCCGTATCTTTCAAAATAATCCTTAAACTCATCGAGGGTTTCGTATAAATTCAGTCCGGGGGTGCTCCTCGCAGAGCATTTTGCAAGGTTGTTTTCCTCATCAAGACAAACCATAAAAGCAGGTCTGTTGTATTTTTCAACAATTTTTGAGGCTACTATGCCGACTATCCCTTCATGCCAATTTTTGTCGGCTAAGATTACAACTTTATCTTTATCTAAATTGACTTCAGCGGCGATTTTTTCTGCGGCTTCATTAAACGTTGTTTCGCACATCTGCTGTCTCTGACGGTTATTCACGCTGAGCTTATTTGCAAGTTCTTCAGCCGTTTTGTCATCATCGGTAAGCAAAAGGTCAACGGCTTCCTGCGCATCTGACAGTCTTCCGACGGCATTAATTCTGGGCGCAATTCCAAAAGCCACATCCTCTGCGGAAATATCCTTGTCTGTCTTATATCCTGCCGATTCGAGGAGTTTCATAATACCGAGAGGTTTTGTTCGGCTAATAAGGTTCAATCCGTGCCAAACCAGAATGCGGTTTTCCTCGATCAGCGGTGCTACGTCTGCAATTGTGCCGATTGCTACAAGCGGAAGGAGTTCTTTTTCAAAGTCTTTAATTCCGAAATGATTTAAAACAGCGCAGGCAAGTTTAAAGGCAACGCCAACACCCGCCAGATGTTTTATACCTTTTGCATCGCTGACAAGCTTGGGATTGATTGCCGCATAAGCGTTGGGCAGGGTTTCTCCGGGCTGATGGTGATCGGTTATGATAATATCCGTACCGAAATTCTTTGCAAGGTTGATTTCGCTTACGTCATTAATCCCGCAATCAACCGTTATAATCAGTTTGGCTTTTCTTGAGCTTATTATTTTGCATACGGAAGCGGAATTCATTCCGTGCCCCTCATCGGAACGGTCAGGAATATAGCAGCTTACATCGGCGCCGATTTTTTTCAGGGTTTTATAAAGCAGAGCCGTACTGGTAATGCCGTCAGCGTCAAAATCACCGTAAATCGCAGTATGCTCCTGCTTTTCTACAGCCTTTACTATTCTTTCAACTGCTTTTGGTATGTCTTCAAAAACTTCAGGAGGAGAAATTTTATCATAATCAAAATTTAAAAAAGCTTTGGCTTCTTCAGGCTGTGAAATGCCGCGGTTAAGTAGAAGATTTGCAATAAGCTTAGAGCCTGACGCTTCAATAAGTTCTTCCGTCAGGTTTTCATGTACCGGAACTACCCACTTTGAAAAAGTTTTCAATTATTCTCCCGCCCGCTGTCAAAAGTGCGTATTTAATAATTTTACTATAAGCGTTTCTGCAGGGTGAAAATGTAAAAAAAATTTAAAAAATTCTTAAACAATGTTTATTTTGCGACTTGAACACTGTCAAGAAAAGTAATAATTTTCTTCCATGTAGTTCCAAGGCTTACCCACTGCTGCATTTCGGGTATTTTGCCCGCTTCAACAGGCAGTTTAATGCCCATGGGAACTTCAATAAAACCTCTGTCTCCGGTTAGTTCATATAGCTCTACGGATTGTTGTTTTTCGTGTACAACTTTTGCAACTGTCTTTTTAAGAGCAATATCAGCATTTCTGGTGAGAATGATTTCCGGTCTCTCAACTCCCCTGTTTCTTAAAAACAGCTTTAGTTCTTCACCTCTGCCATAGCCTGTTTTAAAGAAAAAGTTATGGTTAATTTCAGGAATTGCATCTATCAGAGTAAAATGAAAGTCTTTTAAAGCCATGCTTTGCAGTGATACATTTATTTCACCTTTTTTGCGGTAACTTTGGAATTTTAGATTTGTGCCTATATTTTTAAAACCTTGAGTAAAAATGCCGTCATTTGCTCCCGGAATTATCGGCATCAGTTCATTTAACAAATCTCTGAAAAGAATATCATTGCCATGTTCTTTTCTTAAGTGATTTAAGACAACTTTAACGCTGTCCCATTCTCTTTTTAAAATAAGGTCGGTTGCTTCTTTAATGCCGGCTTTTGCTGAAGTGTACAACACTTCCGGCGAAGCGGCCTTAAAAGATGTTCTCTGATTGAATCCTGAATATTTATATTTGCCGTTCGGAATTATTTGGCTGTTATTATAGCAATTAAAACTTACTTTCATCGTTATCTCCTTAAAAAGTAGTTTTTATCATATACAAAATGCCTTGAGAAAACATTGGTTCTCAAGGCAGTATTTTATAAAGTTCTATGGGTTTCAGGCTTTGTTTTGTTTTGCGGCTACATATTCGGTTATATCGCTTAGAAGTACAAGAGCTTTTCTGAGTCTTACCCAAATATCATCATCACCGGTACCCGGAAGCCTGTCAGAAAGATTTATTCCCGAAGATGGGTTATATTCTTTAAATTCATTGTTTCTTGTTATGGTTGTCAGCATATCCGATAATAACCATCCGTTAACATCCTTTTCAAAAATAACAGTCGGTTCACCAGTGCCATTTTGGATTATGTGAACGTAATTTGTGTCATTCTTAGCAACTATATTCTGAAAAATAGTTGTTTTTGAAAGAAGTGTGCTGTTTATTTCGGCAATGCCGTGAAAAACGCCATCTTTAGCCACGCCTGCCGTTCTGCCGATACTTTCTATAAACAAAGGCATTGATTGAAGTGTTGTTAAACCGCCTGATGACGGATGCTTCAATAAGTCATTCGGATGGAAAGAAGAAACATCTTTTTTAAGTAATAATTCGGTAATATTTTTGGCAAACTCAACACAAACAGGATCAGAGCCGTTTCGATATAGAAGTTGTTGTGCGGCAACAGTAATATCATTTCTTAACAGCCATGCCACGCTGTCTAAAGTAGGGTGGCACTTGGGGAGCGCTTTATCTATTGATGCCGCTTTAAATGACTGTTGGGCATTATTTTGTTCAGCCCTGTTATTTTTGTTTCTAATAGGTGCATAACTATTGATACAATTAAATCCTACTCTCATTTTCATTCCTCTCTTGAAATTTTAACTAAAAGTTTAAAAACTCCAGAAAAAAATATTTGCTAGTTAGGAACGAAAATATTAAGAAATATAAATTTTATTTTAAATTTTTAAGATAATTATACAAATCCTGCACTTCTGTTTTTGCAAGATATCTGTATTTGCCCCTTTGCAGCCCTTCAACGCTCAGACAGGCATGTCCTGTACGCTTTAAGCTGATAACAGAGCAGCCGACAGCTTCAAACATTTTGCGTATCTGTCTGTTCAATCCCTGATATAGAGTAATTTCAACGGTTGAAACAACAAAATTTGAATTGAGACTTTTCTCCCACCCCTGACCCTCCCTCAAGGGAGGGGGAGTCTGTTTTTTTGGGCTCGCTGCAATGACTTCGTCATTGCGCTCACCCCTGAGTTTGGTCAAGTTCTCTTTATTACAACTCAGAATTTTTCCTTCCCCATATGCGATTTTGCCTTTTTCAATCTCTATGCCTTTTTTGAATTTTAACAGTTCATTTTGCGTAAATTTGCCTTTAACTCTTACTAAATAAACCTTGGGAACTTTTTTGCCGGGATGAATCAGCTTTTGAATTAGTTCCCCGTCATTTGTCAGAATCAAAAGCCCTGACGAGTCCTTATCCAGCCTGCCGGCAGACTTAAGTTTCTGCAGCTCAGGTGGAAAGAGGTCATATATGGTTTTTCTTCCTTCTTCATCCGACCTTGTAGTTATATAGCCCGGCGGTTTATTGAAGATGACATATTTTTTGTCCGTGGTTTGCTTAATTTTTTCGCCGTTAACTTCAACAATATCAGTCTCACCGACTGTAATTCCGGGAGTGTTTACAACCTGCCCGTTGATTTTAACCTTACCCGATATAATAAAATCATCCGCCTGTCTCCTTGAATAGACACCGGAACTCGCAATATATTTATTTAACCTTATCTTATCAGGCATTGGCTTTTTCTTGACTGTTATTGAAATTGCATTCTTCTTCTTTAATTATTTTACAGTTGAATTCCTGAGCGGTTTTTTCGGCTTCTCTCAAATCTTCCTCAGACCAAATTGCCCAGCCGCCTTTTACTTCATCACCGACACGAATTTCCACTCTGTTTGAAAAAACGTGCATGAT
>CAZEDP010000002.1:0-38380 GCA_964511035.1 uncultured Gammaproteobacteria bacterium | reverse complement strand
GTTGAGAAGTGCACAGAATGGATTAGAAACTGGTTCGATGAAAACGGAAAAGGTGCAATAGTTAATGCCGCTACTTGGAAAGATTATACTTTTTATTACGTAACTTTGCCTTTGGGCAAAGATAATAAAAACTTTTACAAAGCATTAGAGCTTCATGCCGATATGATGCTTAATGCTTTGATACCGCAGGAAGAAATAGGACCTGTATTTGATTATGATAACGAAAGCCCCTCAGAAAAACGAGAAAGATATGTTGTAATTGAAGAAATTAAAATGCGTGACGATCAGCCGTGGTCGAAAACCTATAACAACCTCAATTCCATAATGTACACATCACACCCTTATAAAAAAGACGTTATCGGAACGGAGCAGATAATTGCACAGATGCCAAGGGATACAATTTATGCTTATTATAAGGAACGCTACAGCCCGAATAACTTTATCACGATAATAGTCGGGGGAATTGACAAGCAGGAAGCCTTTAAAGCAGTTGAAGAAAATTTTGTTTTTGAAAATACAGACGAAGCCCTGCTTCAGGAATTTGATAATGAATCTGAACAAATCGCACCCAGAATTGTTGAAAATAAAGCCAACATAAACACAGGTTTTGCGATGATGGGTTTTCACGGACCTCGTGCGTCAGAGCTAAAAGAATCAATAGCCCTTGATATGCTCAGCATAATTTTAGGCGAAGGTAAAAGCAGCAGATTATATCAAAATCTGATAGAGAAGCCGCCTGTGCCTATTTTTAACATAGTCGGAAGCGGGCAGTATGAAATGAAAGAAGGAAATACATTCTTTGTACAGTCAAACTTTCTTCCCGATAAAAAAGACGAGGCTGTTGAAGCATTGAAAAACGAAATAATTATGCTTTCTCAAGAAAAAGTCACAGAACAGGAATTTATAAAAGCAAGAAAAAAGCTAAAAATCCGTTTTGCAGAAAAGTCCGAAACAGTTTCAGAAATTGGCGATTCAATAGGCGAATTTTTTACCGTATGCGGAGACATAAAATACTATGCGGATTACCTGCCCGCCGTTGAATCTGTTACAAAAGACGATATTCTTGCCTGTGCAAAGAAATATTTGGATTTGAATAAAGCATCTATATCGATTTTAATTCCCAACTAAGGCTGAAAGGAAAAATAAATGAAATCAATAAATATAACATCTTTAGATAACGGAATAAGGCTGATAACAAAAGAAAACCCCAATACTCCCCGTACGGCAGTCAATCTTTTTATAAAATCCCGCACATGCAGAGAGGACAAAGCCGGAACGGCAGGGCTAATGAGCAGACTTCTTATGCAGGGGACGACAAATCGTGATGCTTCCGAGCTTGCGGCCGAACTGGATATCAACGGCATTGAGATGAATATAGACATTAAACAGGATTACACCAAAATCAAATGCCTGTTTCTCAATGAAGATTTCGATAAAGCTTTGGATATTCTCTCTGATATAGTTTTGAATTCGACTTTTAACGAGTTTGAAAAGGAAAAGATTAAATTTAGGGGCGAAATTGATATGGAACTTGATTCGCCTAAAACTAAAGCATTCGATAACCTTGTGCGGAACGTTTTTGTAAACCATCCTTACGGCAATACCCTGACAAGGATAGTTGAGGATATAGACAAAATAAGCCTTAATGAAGTAAAATCCTGCTATACAAACTCAATAACAGCCGATTCAATAATTATATCAGCAGTCGGTGATTTTGATGAAAATCGGGTAAAACTTGCTTTTAATGAAAAACTGAGGGCTGTTTCAGCTAATTCACCCAAAAACACAGAAGCGGAAAGTATTGTTATACCTGAAAATAAAATTTTGAAAATAACTAAGGAAGATGCAGCTCAGGCGCAAGTCGTTCAGGGTTGGACTGCACCGACAGTATCTGACAAAGATTTTCCGCCCATGGTATTGCTTAACATGATACTGGGCTCAAGCGGTTTGAGTTCAAGACTTTTTCTTGAACTCAGGGATAAAAAAGGTCTGGCATACCATGTTAGAAGTTCTTATGAGCCATTCAAGCATTCCGGATTATTTTCGATTTACATAGGTACTTCTCCCGAGAACATAAAAACCGCTGTTGAAGGTTTTAATATAGAAATAGAGAAGATGTGCAGAGAATATGTTTCAGATAAAGAACTTGAAAACGCAAAAGAAAACTACCTTGGTAAGCGGGCATTTTTCCATGAAACAAATTCGGGAGAAGCCCACTATTTGGGATACTTTGATGTAATGGGATTGGGAGCTGATTTTGACTTAAAAATCCCTGAGCTTATTAATGCTGTTACAAAAGAGCAAATAATGGATTGTGCTAATAACTACCTGAAAAAGAATTCGATACTATCGCTCCTTGCTTCGGAGAAGCATCTGATTCTGTTTTAAAAATTATGTTACAAATCTCTTTACAAATTGACACCTGTTTAGGTTTTTAAAATATAATAAATATGTAATATGAGGTAAATTAGGGAAGAGGGAAGATGATAATGAAGGGATCAGAACCATTGTCAGCATTGAATTTTTACAGATCATTAAACTGTCAGCCTTTAACATTTAGGGGTAATCAAAGAAATATTGTTACAACCGAAGAACAGTTATTATGTCAACCTATGCAGTCAAAAGAGCCTCATCTTTTTGAAGAACAACCGCCAATTTTAAGCTACTATGCCTGACAGCATTGAAAATTTCAAAAAACTTGTAGAAATAATTGCAAAATTACGCTCTCCCGAAGGGTGTCCTTGGGATAGGGAGCAAAATCATAAGTCAATAAAAAGGAATTTACTTGAAGAGACTTATGAAACTATTGATGCTATTGACAGCAATAATCCGGAAGAACTAAAAGAAGAGCTTGGTGATTTGCTTTTACAGGTTCTTTTGCATGCTCAAATGGCTGAAGAAGCAGGGCAATATAGTATAGATGATATTTCGAAAACTATCGGAGAAAAGCTAATCAGACGTCATCCGCATGTTTTCGGCGACATAACGGTAAAAGATTCGGATGAAGTAATAGATAACTGGGACAAAATCAAGAAAAAAGAAAAGCCCGAGAGAGACTCTGCTCTATCGGGCGTGGTAAAATCTCAACCTGCGCTTATGAGCGCTCAACAGTTGAGTAAAAAAGCTGTTAAAGTTGGTTTTGAATGGCCGAGTGAAGATTCCTTGAAAGATTGTTTTTTGTCAGAAGTTAAGGAATTCTATTCTGCGGTTGAAGCTGAAAATAAAGATCAAATGGAAGAAGAATTGGGCGATATTTTATTTAGTATAGTAAACATTGCCCGTTGGCATAAAATTGATGCAGAAACAGCTCTTATAAAAGCAAATCGAAAGTTCAAGATGCGCTTTCAGCTGATGGAATCATTAGCTGATAAAGAACTCAGCGAGTTCTCAATCGACGAGCTTGACGGACTGTGGAACAGAGCTAAGAGCGAACTTAAAGAAAATTCATAATTTTTTTTAAAATAAAGCAATTTTTTTTATTTTCTGGTTTTATATAATCAGAAAATAAAAAGAGAGTTAGACTAATGTTAGTTGTAGGCAAAGTCCCGCTGTTTCATCAGGAACGAAGAATTAATAATAAAAATAATGCTCTATCATTGCATAGGAATGAATTGCAGGACAGAGTGTCGTTTAAAAAGCGCGAAGATAGCTTCATCAGAACATTATGGCTATTATGCAAAAATGAAGGTGACAGAAATCTATTAGACAAATTGCAAGGTCTTGCTCACGATGTTGATCCTAATCATCCCCGCATAAAAGCTACTTTGAAAGAAATTGCACAAGACTCTTCAGTTGGTAATGGTATCAAAGATTGGCTCAAAGAAGAGTTACCTCAAATAATCGGCATAGGTGGAAATATAATCCTTTAACCTCCATATATGCAGATTTGATAAATTAATCTATATAGTTTTATTAATTTTGTCAGATATATATGAACCTGTAACAGCGCCAATTCCCATACCTATTACTGAGCCTGCCGGTCCTTTTTTTGCTCCCAGAGCGCCCAAAATTCCAATACCGGCTAAGATAGAGATAACATTTACGGATGCTTTTATTGTTTGCTTTCCCGCATTAACAAATTTATCGTTTAAATCTTCCGGTTTATAAAATGATTTTATTATGGAAGGTATCCACAGTGCTGATAATATTACAGAACCGATGACAGTTGTTCTTTGCATAGCTCTATAAAGTAATTTCCCTATAAACGGACCTTTAAGTTTTTCTGCATAAACTTTTGCCATTACTTTAAGAGGTTCACCATCATCATTAATAATTATCGGAACAGTTCTTCCTGTATATTCAGGTTTTCCAAGCCTGACATTAAGCAATTGTTTTAATTTTTTACCAAAATTTGTTTCGGCAAAAGATTTATCGAATTCGTGAGCATAATAGCCGTATTTGCCGAGTTTGTTTACGGGATCTTCTGCATAAGTTCCTCTAATAAACCTGAACGGAGCTTGAGAATTCTTGTAGTCATAGTTTGGCAGTTTCTTATGTACAATCTGATTCCAAGCGTCTTTCATATCTCTGACATCTTCGGGAAGCATAACTCCCGCAACAGCTACTAATCCTGCCGCCCTTGCATAATCCCCATTTTCAATATTGTCGGGCACGGATGAAATTCTTCTTAGGGGGATAACAGGGCTCAGTGCAGAAAATGCTGTTTGGGCATTTTCTTTATTGTTGCTGATAAAATAGTCCAGCTTATTTATATCATTGATTATTTGATTTTTAACATCGTTAAAAGATTTGTAATTATTACAAATCCTGCTTTCAATAGTTTCAGTTTTTGGTTTTTTCTCTAATTCCGGGCTGATTTGCTTAAACGGTATTTGAGAAGAGAAAGGATTAACCTGTCTTATTGCTTCTTCCACACTTGTGCCTTCCCGTAAATGATAACGCTATCTATTAATTTAAAAACATTTTCAGGGAAGGTTTTTCGCAAATAACGGTAATTCGTTACAAAAATCAAGATTAAAACATTTGTTTTTGTGTATTTTCTTCAATTATTCCGCTCAGAATTTCAAAAACAGCTGAGAGTCTAAGCTTATCATTCAAATATAGATACCCTATCAATGCTTCAAATGCAGTGCTCTGCCTGTGGATTTTTTGGTTGGTTCGTCGGGCGGTCGTAACAGTCAAATTCCTTGCTCTTCTTATGATATCCGTTTCGTCTTCATTTAAGAGTCCTTCTTTTTTCTCAATTTCGGCTAGTATTTCAGTTTGAAACTCGGCATTTACAAAAGAAACAGTTATCTTATGCAGTTTTTGAGCATTGGAAGTAAGCATTATAGCCTTTTCGCGTACGAAAACCTCATAAACGGCATCACCAAGATGCGCATAAGCTCTTATCGAAAAATCACGATTTTCAGTCAATGACTTCCCAGCTTGTTGTTCCGTCTTTTTCATCTTTAAGAATAATGCCATCCTTTTTTAGTTCATCGCGGATTTTATCAGCAGTTGCCCAGTCTTTGTTTTGTTTTGCGATTCTGCGCTCTTCGATTTTTTTCTCGATTGCTTCAACGGGAATTTTCAAATTTTCATTGTTTGATGAAACATTCTCAAAGTTAAACCCGAGAACTGATGAAAGCTTTAATAAAGCCAATAAATAAATTCCGCATTTCTCTTGATTATTTTCTTCTACGGACTTATGAATTCTTTTTACAAGTGAGAATAAATAAGCCAGAGCTTCGGATGTATTAAAATCCTCATCCATTGCTTCTTCAAACTTGTTAATATCTTCAACCAGTTTATAATCATAATTTGTTACAGGTTTGTCTGTAAATTTAGCACCAACGTTAACAGCATTTTGAAGATTCCTAACTCCTGCCTTCGCTGAAAGCAAACCCTCCTCGTTAAAATCAACCGGAGTGCGGTAGTGGTTTGTCAGAATAAAAAATCTTATCGTATTTGCGTCAAATTTTTCCAGCAATTTATCAATGGTTACAAAATTCCCGAGTGATTTTGACATTTTTTCTTTGTTAGTCAATACAAAACCGTTATGAAGCCAGTATTTGACAAAAGTATGCCCGAATGCACATTCGCTCTGGGCTCTTTCGTTTTCGTGGTGAGGAAATACCAAATCCAGTCCGCCGGCGTGGATGTCTATTGTTTTGCCGAGATATTTTTCTGACATCGCCGAGCATTCTATATGCCACCCGGGTCTACCTTTACCCCAAGGGCTGTCCCAAGATATTTCACTGTCGTTTTTAACGCTTTTCCAGAGTGCAAAATCAAGAGGATTTTCTTTTTGCTCAGAAACTCCCACTCTTGAGCCGGCTTCGAGGTCTTCTACGTTCTTTTTACCTAACTCGCCGTATTTATTGTATTTTTTCACCCTGAAATAAACATCGCCATCTACTTCATAAGCATAGCCCTTATCAATCAAGGCTTGAGCTATATTTATCATCTCCTGAATATTCTCGGTTGCCTTTGGCTCTTTATCAGGCTCCGCAACATTTAATGCTTTCATTGAATTTTGAAACTCTTCATAATATTTTTGAGCTATATCGCTGGGGGTGCTATTGGTTTCTTTAGCTTTTTTTATTATCTTATCGTCAACATCAGTTATATTGCGTACATATTTAACTTTATAACCCTTGTATCTCAAGTACCTTACAACTGTATCCCACGTAATATAACATCTTGCGTGTCCCAAATGCGGATAATCGTAAACCGTAGGACCGCAAACGTACATTGTTACTTTGTTGCCGTTCAGAGGCTCGAATTTTTCAAGTTGTCCCGTTAATGTGTTGTAGAGTTTCATAATTTTCCGTTTCAAATAAACTTATCTTATATAAATTTATCAGTTTTTCATCATTTAATTAAGCATGAATTTTTTGGGCTTCTTCAACCCTCAGCGCAACTCTGTCTTTTCCCAAAAGATAAATAATCTTTGCAAGGTCTGCGCCCTTGGTCAGTCCTGTCAATGCTCCTCTAACCGCCCACATGACCTGCTTAGGTTTCAGGTCAGTGTATGACTGCCTGAATTCCTCAAGCTTCTGATGAATTTCATCAATATTTTCATAATTAATTGTTTTCAAAAACTCCGAAAAATCACTCAGCACTCTTTGAGATTCTTCCTTAACAAGTACTTTTTCTTTAATTTCATCAGAAATTTCAACTTTGTCACCGAAAAAGTAGCCCACAGAATTAGCTATTTCGTTCAATTTTGTTAACGGCTCTCTAACAGCGGCGACAAGCATTTGAAGATTTTCTTCGGAATACTCGGCAAGATTATAATCTTGCAAATAACTTTTTGCCCTGTCAGTTATTTCTTCAATCGGAATCTCTCGTATATAATGCCCGTTCATCCAGTTTAATTTGTCAAACTCAAATATGGCAGGGCTTGGAGAAATCCGCTCAAGCGAAAAAGCTTCGATTAATTCATTCAAATTCATTATTTCGGCATTATTTTCAGGTGCCCAGCCTAAAAGAGCAAGGAAATTCACAAACGCTTCCGGCATATATCCCTGTTCCATAAATTCACTCACGGCAGTTGCCCCGTGTCTTTTAGAAAGCTTTGTCCTGTCCGGCGCAAGAATCATGCCGACATGCGCAAACTGCGGAACATTAGCTCCAAGGGCTTCATAAAGAACAATCTGTCTGGGTGTGTTTGATATATGGTCTTCCCCTCGGATAACATGAGAAATTCTCATTTCAATATCATCGACAACAACGGCAAAGTTATACGTCGGTATGCCGTTTGATTTCATTATGACGAAATCCCCTGTTAAGCCTGTGTCAAAAGAAACCTTTCCTCTCACTATGTCATCAAATTCGAGGTTTCTGACAGGCATGCAAAACCTTACTGTAGGTTTTCTGCCTTCTTTTTTGTATTGTTCAATTATTTCGGGGGAGAGATTTTTGCATCTTTGCGAATAAACATACTGTTTCTTTTCGGCTAACACTGCTTCTTTTTCTGTCGCCAGTTCTTCCTGAGTGCACCAGCAGTAGTAGGCATGACCGCTTTCTATAAGTTTTTCACAATATTTTTTATAGATATCAAGCCTTTCTGATTGTTTATAAGGAGCGTACGAACCGCCGACATCCGGTCCTTCATCCCAATTCAGCCCCATTGCTTTAAGACTGTCAAAAATATTTTTTGTGTACTGCTCATCAGAGCGGTCGAGGTCTGTATCTTCAATTCTTAAGATAAACTTGCCGTTATTTTTTTTTGCAAAAAGATAGTTAAAAAGAGCCGTTCTTGCCGTTCCGACATGCAAAAAACCTGTCGGACTAGGTGCAATTCGAACGCGTATATCAGTCATACAAATAATCCTCAAATATTTAGTTTAATATAGTCTTAGCAAAGACGGATGTAATTTGCAAACAGACGTAAAGTTATTTATGTCAGATACATTTTAAAAGGGCAATTCTCTAAGACCAGTTGTTATTATCTTCTCATAGGGCTTAATGCTCAAAAAATCAGAGATCTTCTTTTCCCAATCTATAGCATTACCTACGATATCAGCCCATGGATCAACTACAACAGCATTTTTACCCCAGTATCTTGGTTCTTTACGCAAATCTGATAATTTATCAAACCCAAAGACCACAAACCAATGATCATTAAAACGTCTCTTTTTATCCCAGTTTTTAATGTTAGTAATTACTGTGACTGCATTTATATTTCTTTTAAGTATCTTATCATGTATTATTGCTGACTGTTCATAGCAGTTTCCGGCGTTTAATTTTTTCATATTAGATGCTAATATGCTTGCATTACAATCATAATCAAAAATTTCCCTTAAATTATCGTAAATAAGATCATCAAATTCTGAAATTCTTTGCCCGATGGCATTCTTTAGTACAGAATAATTCTTAGTATTTCCGGTATAATCGATTTGGCATGCAAAAGTATATGAACGAGGATACCCTAATTCTCTTCTGAATTCATTTAATACAGCTTCTCCTATTTCAAGATTTAGCTTCAGCTCATCTACATATCTTGCTTTTGGCAAAGTTGCATTTAACGGTTTATAAGCTGCTGATGAAATACTACTAATTCCAGCCATTTGATATTCCTTAAAATCATTACTATTTCTTAAAAACTAAAAGCAAACAAAAATTGCTAAATTTTGAGAAGAAATTTATATTATAATTTACTGAAAAAGTAGGGATATAAATTATGGACTACACCCGCTGGTACGATTCAGATGACAGGATAAGATTTATCCTTGATACGATTGAATCCTTGGAAGAAGGCATCAGATTCGAAGCCGCTGAAGATTTAATGCAGATAATTATTAATAACAAATTCCCTCCCGAACTCGATGAATTTTTAGAACAACTCAATTCCGGTTACGTTGCTAGTAGACGAAGATGGTATGACACAGACGAAAGGGTACACTCTGCAGTTGAAATGCTTAAATACATAAACGAAAGCGAAAAAAGAGAGCTTTTGAAAGAATATTTATATTCAATAATTTCTCAGGGAGTGAAAACAGGAAATTATTTGAGATCAAACTATGAGCTGCCTATTGTTGTTGATGAATAATTTTTATTTTCAAAAAAAATCTGTTGGCATTAATTTAGCTTATATAGTAATATAGTTATACTCTTGGAGGAGTGCCTGAGTGGTTTAAAGGAGCGGTCTTGAAAACCGTCGTGGTCGCAAGGCCACCGGGAGTTCGAATCCCCCCTCCTCCGAGTTTTTTATAATTTAAAGTTAAATTATCGACACAAAAAAAGCCGCTTGAAAAAGCGGCTACAATAATACATAACGTATATTTAATTTTCGGTACATTAAAACCCAAACCGCATAATTCAAAACCTTGTAAATATTTGAAAAAGAATCTCAATATCTTATGGCAAATGTGAGGATGATTCTGTATAATAACTAGAATTATATTTATCGCACAGGCATGGAGGGAAAGGTTAGGATTTTTTAGGAGCTAGGTTTTACAGCGAGAATGAGTATTTGTATAGATTTGAGGAGAAGAAAATGAAAGTGTTGAGTAGGAAATTAGTATTTGTACTGATAGTCATTACGCTGGTATCTATTATTATAAATTACAAAAATAACAAAGATGTGATTACAAAGCCTGCAGGAAAGATGTTTTATGCAAGGTTTAATAGTCATTCTATAAAACTAAATGACGGGAAAATTTTAACAATGGGAGGTGAAATAGAATCTAAAGATAGTAGTCAATATGGTTCAGTTAAAACAGATACAATTGAAATATTTGATCCGAAAACTAAAAAATCTCATTACATGGGGCTTTATGATAATTCAATAAATCAATCTGATTTTACAGCGACACTTCTTTCTAATGGTAATGTCCTGATTGCTGGGGGTAGGGACTTACATAGTAATGACGTTAATGAAACTAAATTATTTGACAGTAAAACACAAGAATTTAAAAATGGAAGTAAACTTAATTATACCCATGCAGAACATACGGCAACTTTACTAAATGACGGGCAGGTATTAATAATTGGAGGAAGTGCAGGTCCAATTATTAATAAATATAGAACCTGTCCAAATAAAGCTGAACTGTATGATCCGAATGGAAAAAGATTTGATTTAACTAGTGGTATGGTTTATCCAAGAAGGTGGAGACATTCAGCAGTCTTATTAACTGATGGCAGAGTTTTAATCGCAGGTGGCGGAGTTTGTGGAGATAAATCAGGTGATTATAGTAATAAGGCTGAAATATATAATCCCAAAACAAATAAGTTCTATCCAACAGGAAATCTAAATGTTAACCGTGGTTATTTGACTATGGTATTACTTAATGACGGAAATGTTTTGGTTTTAGGAGGTTATAACAATAAACAATGGCGTGTTAAAGAAATAGAACTATATAATACTAAAACCGGCTTGTTTAAAACAATAGGATACCTTGATGATAGAGCAAGCTTTGCCACAAAGGTATTACCAAACGGCAAAGTCCTGATAATTGGAGGTTCGACTGGTATAGCTTGGAAAATTCACAGTTTAAGAGATATTCAAGAATTTGACCCTGTGACTCACAAACTCAAATTTGTAGGATATATGATTTTGCCGCGTTCAAACCCTAATCTGGTGGATCTGCAAAATGGCAAATTATTAATTATTGGAGGGAATAAAAATCCCTTAATTGAAGCACTTATTGAGTAGGTTACAAATTAATAACAACAAGGAGAAATAATAATCATGTCCGAAATCTATGAAGATTATATGAATCTAGCTCGAGCTGTATATGGGGGTGAGAATGAGACTGCTAGACCAACTTATTATACACAAGTATATATTAATCAAGAAAAATATTATATAACTGATAGAGGTTTTGCTGGCGCTATTTACCAAAATGATAATGACCCAAATGATATAGTCGTTGCATTTAGAGGGACAGATATAAGTTGGGATGATTTAGTTGTAAATGATGGCGCAATTCTTTTTAATCAAGTCATGAATCAATTTTATGATGCATTATGGTTGTATGAATGTGCAAAAGAACAATACCCTGGAGCTAATATAACAATTACCGGCCATTCACTTGGAGGGGCTTTAGCACAGCTGGTCGGTGCTTGTACAAATACAACTGCATATACTTATAATGCTCCTGGAGTTCAAGACCTATTACAGGAATTATATAGTAATCCCTATTACATGGGACAGGTTCGTTTAATCACCGATGATCCAAACATAGAATTCGTTTATGATTCACAAGATAATATTACAAATTTTGTTATAATGAACGATTATGTCGGAAATTTAAGAGCACATCTAGGTTATACTTATTATATTGCACCTCAGCCAATACAAAATGGATTTCTGGGAGCTTTAAATGATGATACCCACTTTAGCATATTAAAGTATTCTGAACAAAATTTTGGTCCTATATTTAGCAAGCCTCTTGAATTTGGCACTAAAGAAGCATGGGCATTATGGGCTTATGATATAAATAACCAAGTTTTAGGTTCAGTACTAAAAACCAGAGTTTTCGAAAACGATTTACTAAATGCAGTAAATATTCTCGAAAGCATGCCTCAATATATTAAAAGTGTTTTACATTACCGAATAAATGATTTCAAAGATATAATTATTGGAACAGATAAAGACGAGAATGGTACGGCTGGTTCACAATCCCTAATAGGAATAGATAATGTGATTGGTTGTGACATCATTTATGGTAACGGTGGCAATGATATTCTCGCGGGCTTAGGTGGTAATGATATACTTATCGGCGGAGTTGGTGATGATTTATTAGATGGCGGGGGCGGTAACGACACCCTTGTCGGCGGCACAGGCAATGACGTATTATCAGGCGGTGACGGCGCGGATGATTATGTTTTCAACAGAGGGGACGGACACGATATAATAAACGATTTGTCGGGAGGCAACTCGATTTCTTTCGGCTACGGGAGCAACTTTACCGATGTGAAATGTACAAGAGACGGAGACAATCTGGTAATGACTTTCCCTGATTCACCCGATGATTCAATTACCGTTATCAACCAATTCCTAAAAAATGCACAGAACAAAACTGCTCCGGCTGTGGATTTTATAAAAACATCCGACGGGAGTGCGTATCTGTTCAGACCAATTGAGGATTTAGAAAGGTTAGCGGCTTGAACTCGGCATGTGATATAGAAAACGATTCAAATATTTATTGAAATTAGAAATTTTTATTATTATAGTAAGTTTTGATGATAGATATGTAAAGGGGACGAGAAAATGCAAGAAATGTTAAATGCAGAATTAGGTAGGTTAATGGCATTAACAGGGATCATATTTTTGGCTTTAATATTACCTTTTAGACCTTATTTAAGATCTTTGGGTTTTAAAAGAATAAAAAATAATTTAAAAGAAAATGAAGAAATCAAATATATCCCAAAATTTACATTAATGTTAGATTATCTTGTTCCTTTATTAATTGGTTGTGGTGTAGGCTATATATTACCATTCTGGATCAATACTGATTTCCAAAAAATTAGCGTGCTAACAGGAACCTTCATTTTTATATTTACAGTAATGATAGCTATTTCAATTCTCACGATATTAGCGATTTATTCTAAAATTGCGGTTTTGACAAATATTAGAATATTAATCCTGCCTGCTTTTCCTCTTTTGGATAAGCTTTTTGGTTCTTTGAATATAGAATACTCCGATATAGATTTTATTAGGGTAGATAAGAATCCTGTATATCCTGTTTTTTACTTAAAAACCGTACAAGGGAAACTCATACCTATGGATTCAATATCAAATTGGCAGGAATTTAAGGATAAAATTGAGGAATTATCGGGCAAAAGATTTTAATACTTAATGGAGAATATATTTATGACTTCTGGTTCAACTAATGTAACGACAACAAATAATGCAAATCCTCTTCAGCCAACATTACAAGATATAGTAAATGTTACGATTGGGGGATATCCAGCAGCAATTAGAGAGGCAATTTTGGAAGTTGGCGAAAATGGACCTGGCTTGATAAAAGGGGTAAGATTTTTTAATGCAGCTACCATGTCATTAATAGATATTGCAGTAAGCTTGCAAACTGAAAATGTATTTCAGGCTACTGTTACAGGAGTGGGAACTGTTGCTATCACTATGGGAGTGACTGCAGGTTTAACAGGAGGTGCTGCATTTATGGCAAGTGCAGTTGTTGGACTTGTAGTTGGCAGGTGTCTTGATGCAACTTGGACTGCTAGTTCAGCCTTATGTGATACTATATATTGGGATTATAAAGCAGATGGAAAGCTTGATATTACTGCAAATCTATTTCATATAGATGATCTATTGAGTATTGCAAATTATTTTCAAGAAGGTGTTATAAATACTTTGACAGGAATTGAAGGAATGCTCGCATCCTTTTTAACTTTTGGCAATTTAGCCCAAAAGTACAACAAAACCCTTGACGAACTGCTGACAGCTAATCCTTGGCTTGCTGACAGGACGAATGCCGATAAGTCTTTTGTCCTCATCAAGCCCGGCGACTTACTGACCATCCCTGGCGAGGGAGAATTTGACCCGGGCGACTGGCTGCCCGACATGGAACCCGTTATACCCCCTGCCCTCAACCCTGTAATCAACTCCGCGCAGTTTTGTTATAAAGTAGCGGCGTAAGGTCGGCATGTGATATAGAAAACGATGTATATAAATAGCCGCATTTATCCAAAAACTTCAAAACCTTGTAAATATTTGAAAATGAATCTCAAGATTTTATGGCAAATGAGATGATGATTCTGTATAATAACTAGAATTATATTTATCGCACAGCATGGAGGGAAAGGTTAGGTTATTAATTAAGGTAGGTTTTACAGCGAGAATGAGTATTTATACAGATTTGAGGAGAAGGAAATGAAAGTGTTGAGTAAAAAATTAGTATTTATGATATTAGTTCGAAGTGAGCTGGAATTTGTTTACAACAGTTTAGGTTGGAATAAGAGAGGGGAATAAGATGGAAAAGATAATAAAAAAAATATATTTATTAACTGCAACTATTGCCGTTATAGTCCTATGTTTTATAGTTTTTAACTTTATAGTTTTCACTGGAATAGTTAATGCAACTATGAATAACTCTTTTGCTTCAGCAAGAACATACATGCTCTCAGCAGAGAAAATAAATGAACTCTATATTTTTCCTTTATCTCATCTAACAAGATGGGATCATCCTGTTACTGAACCTTTTTACTTTGTAAGAGATAAATTATACAATACAGGTTTATCAAAATTCCCAAAAAATGAGGGGGAAAAAGAGATATGGTGGTACAAAATCAGATATGCAGAGTTTAGAGAACTTGTTGAGGATAAATTATTTGAATATACCTTAAATAAATATCCCAAAAAATATCTATACAGTAAAGTTAATGATTTTATTATGTGGAATAATGAACTATATAGCCATATAGAACCTATGGCAAAAGCTAAAATTACAGATAAAGAATTTGGAAAACAAAAACTAGCACTTTTTGTTAACTTGGCAATATTAAGTCAGGATATAGATAACTGCTTATCTGGAGAATTAAGAGCAGAAAAACAAGGTAAATGGGGTCCATTTAGAAGAGAAGGAATGTATCCCGCTATAAATCACGCTCAAAAATATGACAAGGTTTATAACATTTATATAAACCTTGTTGATTACTCAAAAAAATATGAAAAAGACTCTTATGATTATTTTGTTTCTAACAGCAAAATTTGGGGAGCAAAATTAAGACATGACTTTTCTCTTTCGATATTACAGGCTAAGTTTTATAACTATAAGCTGGATTGCAATGATATATTCCTGAAAGTATTTGCTGATTCCGATAAAGAGATTAGAGATTATTATTTCGCAAATCAAGGCACTTTGAGTTATGGCTTAAAAATGAGATTGAGTATGGATGCGCTAAGTACTTATCCATTGATGATTCCAATTACATATAAATGTCGAAACAATCCTGATTTTAAAGATTATATCGAATATATTATAAAAAAGCAGTCAGATATGAAAAATCCCACTATTGAAATTATAAAAGATTTATACCTGAGAGATCTTAAAACATTGAAGCAATATGACCAATTAGAAAAAGTAAAAAGAGTTTTAAAGGAGAAATAAAATGCTAAACATTGTTCAAAATAATAGCTGTATAACTCCAGATGATATTAATCTTTCACAACAGCCTTCTGTAAACTATGATCTAAACCCAATACTTAATTATCCAGAACAAGACTTAGCAACAACTCTTTCATATATTGCTCAAGCTTTCATTCCTCGTCCATTTGCTGTTGTTGGCACAGTATATTCGGTATTGCTGTCAGAGTATAAAATTAATTTTACAAAGCTTTCCGAAGAAGAATATCAGATAGAAATTAATAACCTCAAGCAAAACTTGACAATTGGTTCTATTACTACGACAGTAGGTCAACTTATTCCTGTAATAGGCAGTCTGGTTTCTCTTATCGGATCAACTTACCAAACTGCAATAGCTGATGATTTTAGAAAAACAAAAATCAAGGAAGAATATGACAGGCTTTATGGGGGACTGTATAGCGCTGCTGAATTATCAGGAACCTTAGTTATACACTTAAATATGGCTGAATCTCTCAATGACATAAAAGACTACATTAAATATAGTGGTATTCTTGATAGAGGAATAAATCATATTTATATAGCAAATGGTTTAGATACGTATGAATTAGTTTCTGTAAACGATATATATCGTGAGCTAGGAAATAGAGGTTTCACACCAGGTTATGATGATGCTCCTCTGGATTGGCTTATATACACTATGGAAAAAAATAATTCGTGGATCGTAGGTCAAGATAGAGGTCTTTATGTAAATCAAGACCATCTTTATGTCTTATTAAAACAAGACGAATTATTACATTTCCCTAGTGAAGGGGATAGTAACGATAATATACTCTATGCTTGGAATATCAGCGGAGAAACATTAAATGGTGGTGGAGGAAATGACAAACTATACGGTGGAACTGGAAACGACTTGCTTATAGGCGGAGCCGGTAACGACACCCTTGTCGGCGGAACAGGCAATGACGTATTATCAGGCGGTGATGGCGCGGATGATTATGTTTTCAATCGAGGGGACGGACACGATATAATAAACGATTTGTCGGGAGGCAACTCGATTTCTTTCGGCTACGGGAGCAACTTTACCGATGTGAAATGTACAAGAGACGGAGACAATCTGGTAATGACTTTCCCTGATTCACCCGATGATTCAATTACCGTTATCAACCAATTCCTAAAAAATGCACAGAACAAAACTGCTCCGGCTGTGGATTTTATAAAAACATCCGACGGGAGTGCGTATCTGTTCAGACCAATTGAGGATTTAGAAAGGTTAGCGGCTTGAACTCGGCATGTGATATAGAAAACGATTCAAATATTTATTGAAATTAGAATATTTTATTATTATAGTAAGTTTTGATGATAGATATATAAAGGGGATGAGAATGAAAAATATTAGTAAAAATCAATTTTTTAAAATACTATCAGTGATATTATTTGTTATTTTGGTTGTTTATTCTTTTCCAACAATCTGGAATTATTATTCTTTTGATATTCACTATTTCATAGCAAGAAATGCCCATAAAATATATCAAGAGAATCACCAAACTAAATTCGGCAAAATAGCGGAAGAAAATTACAATGAAAGCCTTAAGGCATTGGCAACAAATTATAATCACGATACAAACTTTAAAAAATCAATAATAATTTTTGAATTAGCTCAGCTTTTTTCTGATGAGGAAAAGTATATAAAAGCAAATAATTTGTATCAAACTTTATTGGAATCGAGGATTAAGCAGTTTGGTGAATTTCATATTAGTGTGGTTGCAGTCTATGATCGACTTGGGTGCTTGAATTTGACTAGAAAACAATATAATGAAGCCGAAACGTATTTTCTGAAAGCGTTAAAAACTTATGAGGATAGTCTTTCTAATAGTGATAATTTCTCCCAATACAGTAAAGAAAGTCCTGATTTCTTATATGATTCAATATTAAAAAATTTAATAATTTTGTATTTTAAACAAAAGAAGTTTGACAAGCTTGAGGCAATTTGTTTTAAAGCAATGGATTTTTATAAAATAAAAAATAGAAATATTGATTATGCTGATACACTAGCATTTTTAGGTTATATCTATGAAATTGAGAAAAATTATTCTGGTGCTGAAAAAGCTTATATAAGTTCAATTACGGCATATGGCAATTACAAACAAGAAAAAAAATCTTCCGTAATAAATGACTTGAGGTTGTTGTATCTTAAACAAAATAAATTAAAAGAAGCTAATTCATTATAATAAGCATCCTAGTCAAGTATGTGAAAAATAAAATAGGAGAATAGGAATGGAAAATTATTTAAAAGTATTTACTGATATTTTAGAACTTTTAATAACAAGCATGAAAATTAGAGATGACAAAAGTGATGCTACTCAAGCTTTAACTTGTAACATCTCTGAAGCATTGGTTCAAAATGGTCTTCAAGATATTAAAATTTCGACTTCATTAGCAACAGGTACGGTAGTTTTTGCTTATTGTGAGGCATCTACGTTAGGAACCGGTACATTTGGGTGTGGGGCGATTTCCCTTGCTACAGCGGGTTATGTTTTTTATAGTATAAATACTTGGAATTTACAAAGTGAAGGGGCAATAAAAACAACATGTGACAGCATTTTTGAAAAATTAAAAAGTGAGAATAATTATAATGAAAATTCTCTATCTGACACTGGTTATGAGCTAAATTCTTTTTACACTGTCAAATCGGGAGACTCTTTATGGGCGATTGCCCAAAAACACAACAAAACCCTTGACGAACTGCTCTCTGCCAACCCTTGGCTTGCCGACAGGACGAATGCCGATAAGTCTTTTGTCCTCATCAAGCCCGGTGACTTACTGACCATCCCTGGCGAGGGAGAATTTGCCCCCGGCGACTGGCTGCCAGACATGGAACCGGTTATACCCCCATCCCTCAACCCTGTAATCAACTCCGCACAGTTTTGTTATAATAACAGTGTCCATACAAGGCTTGACCCGTTGGTTATAGACCTTGACGGTGGCGGAATTGAGACAATAGCCATTACAAATTCAAATGCTTATTTTGACCTCGACGGAGACGGCATAGCAGAAAGAGTCGGTTGGATAAGCCCAAATAACGGGATACTTGTCGTTGATGGGAATAATAACGGTCAGATTGACGGGATTAGCGAACTATTCGGAAGCCCTGAAATAACAGGCTTTGAAGAAATGAAAACCAATGATACCAATAACGATAACATCATTGACGCAAACGATGAAATATTCAATCAAATTAAAGTCTGGCGTGATATTGACGGAAACGGAATTGCAGAGAGCTATGAAGTAAATACCTTATCGGATTTGGGTATAACGTCAATTAACCTCAACCCTGCAAGTGTAAACCAACTTAATAACGAAAATCTCATTTCGGAAGTTTCGACCTTCACTTATTCCGACGGAAGGACACAAACAGCCGCCGATGTGAATTTATTAATTAATCAAATTAACTCTGTTACAACGGGTCCGATTGTTCTGGATGCTTCAATTATCGGACTGCCTTTATTAAAAGGCTACGGGGATGTAAAAGACCTCTCAATCGCAATGAGCGAAAATCCCGAATTAAAAGACTTTGTTTCAGAAATGACAAACCTGACTGACTTATCAGAAGTGTGTTCCGCAATGGATGAGCTTCTTGCTAAATGGGCAGGGGTGGATGATGTGGACATCAATGCGGGAAGGGGACCTTATTATAATGACAGGAAACTCTCGATACTCGAAAAGTTTATGGGAGAAGTATACAAATACTATCCTCCCGGCAGCACTGACGAATTTTCAACAGAGGTTCCGCTGATTTCAGAAGTTATTGGTAACATAGATATGTCTTATAAAAAACTAAGAGACCTTATGTTTGCTCATTTTGTTGCGCAAAGTCAGCTTGCCGGTTCTTTTAGCGAGGCTCAGTACGATCTCGCATCCGATAAAATAATCTTTCCTTCAGATATTTCGTCTGCTGTAAACAGTATTGCCGAACAGATGAATTCTCAAACCGATATCGGCAAAGATTATATGAGTTTAATCTTAAAAACGCTGAGCGACGAAGGAAACATGCCTTACACTCTTTTCGAAGGGAAAATAGACCAAAAACATTATGATATTCTTAACGGCAGTGTACAAGTATTTATCGGAATGTCTTTTGCGGATGCCCTAAAAGGCTGGGAAGGTGATGACACTCTGTACGGCGGAAAAGGAAATGACAGCATTGACGTAGGAGCAGGGCAAGATACCGTTTACTGCGGTGACGGAAATGATTATGTCTGGAGTTATCATGCTAATTCTTCTTGGAGATACTATACGGGAAGCATGACCATATACGGCGAAGCAGGCGATGACATTTTAAACTGCGGACCGGGGAATGATTTATTGGTCGGCGGCACGGGCAATGATGAGTTGATGGGCGGTTCCGGAGACGATGTCTATGTCTTCAATATCGGAGACGGTCTGGACAAAATCAGGGAAAGCTATGGAAATGATACTATAAGGTTCGGAGAAGGAATAACGCTGGATGACCTTAATTTCAGCGTTAACGGAGCCAGTTTGGAGATTACCTATAAAAACAGCACAGATAAGATTGAGTTGTACGAATATTTCGTTAAAGACTATTGGGATACAAGATTATCAAGGATAGAGAACTTTGAATTTGCTGACGGAACGGTGTTAACGTCAGACGAACTGGAAAGCACATTTTCAACACACGGCACGTCAGGAAATGATACAATCAGCGGCAGTAATTTCGGTGACAGGATTTACGGCGAATCAGGTGATGATAATTTGCAGGGTAACGGCGGAGATGACATGCTGTACGGTGGAGAAGGAAATGACTTTATAGATGTAGGGGACGGTAATGATACAGTTTACTGCGGTGACGGAAATGATTATGTCTGGAGTTATCATACCAATTCATTATGGAGATATTATACCGGCAGCATGACCATATACGGCGAAGCAGGCGATGACATTTTAAACTGCGGACCGGGGAATGATTTATTGGTCGGCGGCACGGGCAATGATGAGTTGATGGGCGGTTCCGGAGACGATGTCTATGTCTTCAATATCGGAGACGGTCTGGACAAAATCAGGGAAAGCTATGGAAATGATACTATAAGGTTCGGAGAAGGAATAACGCTGGATGACCTTAATTTCAGCGTTAACGGAGCCAGTTTGGAGATTACCTATAAAAACAGCACAGATAAGATTGAGTTGTACGAATATTTCGTTAAAGACTATTGGGATACAAGATTATCAAGGATAGAGAACTTTGAATTTGCTGACGGAACGGTGTTAACGTCAGACGAACTGGAAAGCACATTTTCAACACACGGCACGTCAGGAAATGATACAATCAGCGGCAGTAATTTCGGTGACAGGATTTACGGCGAATCAGGTGATGATAATTTGCAGGGTAACGGCGGAGATGACATGCTGTACGGTGGAGAAGGAAATGACTTTATAGATGTAGGGGACGGTAATGATACAGTTTACTGCGGTGACGGAAATGATTATGTCTGGAGTTATCATACCAATTCATTATGGAGATATTATACCGGCAGCATGACCATCTACGGCGAAGCAGGTGATGACATTTTAAACTGCGGTTCCGGAAACGATATATTAAACGGCGGCACGGGCAATGATGAGCTAATTGGCGGTTCCGGAGATGATGTCTATGTCTTCAATATCGGAGACGGTCAGGACAAAATCAGAGAGAACTACGGGACGGATACAATCAGGTTCGGAGAAGGAATCACCCTTGATAATTTGTCGTTTGAAAAACAAAATCTCGATCTGTTAGTTAAAATCAAAGACCCTGTTAACGGACTATCCAATGACCAGATTATAGTGCAATATCAATATGAATCCTCTGCAAATTATAGAATTGAAACCTTTGAATTTGCTAACGGAAGCAGTATTTCCTGCGATGATGTCGAGTCGATAATAACCTATGGAAAGATTATTAAACAGGGCACTGACGAAGCCGATACAATATTCGGTTCAACTACCAATGAAGATATTTACGGAAACGGCGGAAATGACTCCCTCTATGCCGGAGGCGGTACTGATAACATATACGGCGGTGAAGGAGATGACACACTTTATGGCGATGACGGAGATGATTTTCTTTACGGAGAAAACGGCAGTGATGATTTAGAAGGCGGTTACGGAAATGATATACTAACCGGAGGAACCGGTGATGACCTTCTCGGCGGTGGAAGCGATAACGATACATATATATTTAACAGAGGCGACGGTCAGGATACAATATTTGACAGTGATAGTGAAGGATTTTCATGGTTTGATGCAGGAGCTGATGACAAAATAGTATTCGGTGAAGGAATTACTCAGAATGATTTGGTTATAACAAAATCTGTATCAGATTATGATGTTTTGATTACGCTAAAAGATGCGGATGGCAATTTGACACAGGACAGCATACTGATTACAAATCAATTAGTTGCTGAGAACAAAATCGAAAAATTAGAATTTGCCGATGGATCTTCATTAACCTCCGCAGACATTGAAAGCTTATTTGCGGTCATTGAAGGCTCTGATTCTGATGACAGTTTGATCGGAACCGGAGGAGATGATGTTATAGACGGCGGAAGCGGTGCTGATATTATGGCAGGCGGCGGCGGAGATGACGTCTATTACGTTGATAATAACGGTGACATTGTTACTGAAAATTCAGGTGAGGGAACGGACGAAATAATTTCCGGCGTCAGTTATACATTGCCCGAAAATGTGGAAAACCTGACTATGAATGGAGTTGATAATATCAATGCCAATGGAAATTCTGGCAGTAATACAATATTAGGCAATTCAGGCGATAATTCCATCAACGGTCACAAAGACAATGATAATTTAATCGGCAATGGAGGAGATGATAAAATTGACGGCGGACTTGGAGATGACCTTTTAATCGGTGAAGTAGGAAACGATGATTTGAATGGCGGTGGAGGAAATGATGTTTACGTATTTGAGAAAGGTGATAACATAGACACGGTCAAGGATACCGGCGGTGATGATGTTATAAAATTTGGTTCAAGTGTTGATAAAACAAACATTGCCATGTTCAAAGATAATGCCGGAAATTTATATTTGGATTACGGTGAAACAGGAAACGCTGATGTAATCAAGGTTAAAAACTGGAATTCAGCAAGCGGACAAATAGAAAAAATCCAATTAAGCGACAATAGTTACATAACCAATACGGACGTTAACTTAATTCTTCAGGACATGACAGCTTATGCAGCTGCTAATGGCATTAGTCTGACCAGTGTTAATGCTGTCAAAGCAAATGCCGGGTTGATGAATATTATTGCTATGTCCTGGCATTCATAATTTAAGGATAAAAGCTTAGGTTATCAATTATTATCAATAAGCATTTCGCAGATATTCCAAATAAATTCCCTGATATTCTTTCAGGGAATTTATGGTTAAAGGAGCATTTTCATTTAAATTCAAGGCAAACACAGAAATATAGTTTATAAATTTCCCTGTAAATACCCTGTTTTTTGTTTTCAATTAAGAGAATAATGCTGCCAGAACTACAATATCCGAGTTTTTTATCTTTAATTAATTGAATTTATTTATCTCCATAATAAGAATCAGTCAAATTATTATGTTGTAGGTTTTTATATAATTTTTCGGCTGTGTTCATTGAAATTTCCAAGTCTTCCGAAATTATTCCTGATGCCAGTCTTGCCAAAGCTTTAGAACCTTTTGCATCAGTATCTTTAATTTCTTTTCCTCCATATGTAATAGGTTTCAATTCATCTTCATTTGTTTTAGCCAGATTCCTGAAGAAACTGTTTTCTTGAGCTATTTTAGAATCTGTTGTGAAATTCCCTTTGCTTACATATAAAACGCCGTTTCTGTTTTCAAAATAAAGAGGTTTACCAATGTATAATCCTCCTCTTTTATCCATTCCAAGGGTTACAATTTTTACTCTTTTTTTCTTTCTTGCAGATTTAACTATTATTTTTGAAATGCCGTATTGAAATCTGTCCAAAGGTTTTAATTTATCACGATAATCATACCTTGCTCCTTCAGGAAACATAAAAATATGGCTTTTATTTTTAATAAAATCATCTACTAATTCATCTTTAGCTATTTTGTTATATTCAAACTTTTCTTTTGTTGGATATGCAGTACTGTCCAGTCCGACTAAACCTGCTTTAAGGGCAACAGCTCTCAATTTATCAGGAAATGAATCAACTTTCCTTTTAAGAATTGTGTAGTTCATTTTTGGGTAAATTGCGGGATTTTCATTTTTTTCATATTCTTCATAAAGCTTTGATACAAATCCCATTGTCCTTGCCAAATCAAAAGCGTCACCCGCATGTCTGGTAATAAAAATGGTTGCTTCATCTGATTGTGCCAGTTCTTTTAATCTATCTGTATTCAATTCAAAAGTTGCACCCTGTGCCATAAATTCATAGAAATTTTTTGTAAAATTCACAAATTCAGAAGTATTTTCTTTAACTTTTAAAGATTGTTCATAAAGTTTCTCAATTTCTACAGGAAATTCTGTTTCCAAGGATTTTCCCGCTTCATAAGAGATGTTGTTAGTCATAATTTCAGATATTTGTTCAAGAATACGATACTCAGGCTTTAACTTGAAATCAGGCATAAATTTTTGATTTGCTACGAACTCATCTGCGTTAATTTTTGTTTCTAATGACGGAGGAGCAATAGAACCGGAAACAGGAAGTATTCTTATTATGTGTTTGGTAATTTCATCTTTATAACTCAACCCCTCTTCTGTTCTAAAATTATTTAGAAGATAATTTGTTTCTTGATAAGGATTTTTTTGAGCTACTTCTTGTCTGCGTGCATTCAAAAAATACATAGGGTTTTTAGAATTTTCTTTAATGTAAACGGTTTCTTTAAATGAGCAACCGTTATTTATGCGATAAGAAACTGAAGAATAAGTGTTCTTTTTGGGTAAATTAACTGATAAGTTGCCGATATAATTCATATAAAAAATCTCGAATTCTTTTCTTAATAAATAAAATGCTGTAAATAAAAATCATTGCTAATTTAAAGGGGAGATTTTGCAAAAATTTACATTTAGGCACAAAAAAAGCCGCTTTTGCAAGCGGCTTAGTTAAAATGTATCATTTTTGATTAATTTAAATCTACACAACCCTTCCTTTACTGTCAAATCTGGTTCTTTCCTTTCTAATGTCAATATGTGTCCATGTGGGTGCGAACTCCAATCCCCCCTGATGAACCGGATTTAATTTTTTTTGTACTTTCTGAGGGGAAAACTTGGTGCAAACAAAGTCGAGAGCCATGCCATGAATATGATATGAATTTGGAGCTCCGCCAATTTTTTTGTTATATTCTTTTGATCTCCAACCTGATGTTATTATTATCGGGGAATTTTCAAAAATCAGCTCTCTGTATTTCTGGAGTAGAGAAGCTGTTTTGAACAAATTCACGATTACTGCCAGAGTTGGAACTTTGGTTTGATTTATTAACAACTCTTTCCACCTAAAGTTCTTGGTTGCAAACAGGTTGGAATTTATCGGAAAACCCTCGGAAACGAGTTTTATGTATAACATTTCAGGCGAACATATTTCAACCATAGAGTTTACCCTTTTTTATCCAACAAAATCTCATAAATCTGGTCAATTTTTTGTTTTATTTCGTTAAATTGGCATTTCAAGTCATTTACCATACTCAACGAGGCAAATTTCTTTTCTGCATCCTCAAGAATTTCCCGATGTTTTTTTTCCAATTGTTCAGGTCTTACGAACATTCCGAACTGGATACAGAAACCCACGACAGAGATAACAACTGCCGCAAGCGCAGGTTCAAGCGTATAATTCATTTTTATTTTTCCTATAAATCTTTTATGTTATTTTAATTTTGTTAATTGTTTAAATAGAGGTAATAAAATGAAAAAACTGTTCAGTTTTTTACTCAGTCTGATAATTTCAGGATTATTTCCGTGTTTTGCTTATGCAGATGTTCAATCTGTTTCTACACAATCAAATACAGATTCTGCAGTTTTGAGTGACATAAATCCTATAGAAAACATTGAAGTTACAAAGAACTTAATACCTCTACACAGTCGTTTAAACAAAGTTTATAGCGGATATCAATACACAATTACAAACAAAAATCCTTTTGAAATTGATATTTTATCAGGTCAAATCACTGACGGCATCACTGGTCAAATGGGATACCTTAATGTCGAAAAGAGTTCAGCTGCAGCAATAGGAGCAACAATAGGCGGAGGATTTGTTTTAGGTTTTGTCTCTTTAGGTATTACATTTTTGGTAGCTCTTGTTTCAACTCCCTTTATATATGCAGGGAATCATGCTGCTAACAAAAAAGCCAGAAACGAATCTCTTGCATACCCTAATCAAGTTGAAATAGGAATACTAAATTCCGGAGAATCAATAAACGTAAACACCTTAGTTCCAATAGGACAGATGTCAAAACTCAAATTAACATTTAGAGAATTCAAAACCAAAGAAATATACAGTCTTACAAAATAACATTAGCCCAACTTCCCTAAAATTATTCCCAAAGGACCCAGCTTATTGACTAAAGAGCTGGTATAAGCTCTTTTATTAGCTTGATTCTGCATATAATAATTCAGCTGAGTCATCCACTGACTGTTAAGAAAACCATTAAGAGCATTTGATGAAGCCAATGAAGAATCCATATTTTGAAGCGAAGTTGCAGAATCCGAGCTTAACGTTCCGTTTAAAGCCGCAAGCGCATTTAGCTTGTTCGCTTCATTCTGGTTAACAAGGTCATTTTTCAGCATTTTACCTCTGTTTATTATATCTATAAGAGCATTAGACTTAATTTTTTCCAGATCATTTAATCCGTTAAAGAATTCTGACGTATTCAAAGTTCCAAATCTTGAAGCGGTATCTTCTCTCAGATTTTTTAACGAAGGGTCATACTGATCTGAGAATTGTCTTTTGGCATCATCAATAAACGCATTTTGCGTCTGGTTAAATTGTTCATTTAGTTCAGGCGAAGTTGTGCCTAATGATTGAGCAATTTCGTTGATTTTTTGCTGAACAAGACTTTGTCTTTGAGCTTCGGCAGGATCGGGAATATACTGCGTTACGATGGCTCCTGTTGTGGGGTCAACATAGGTTTTTCCTATGACTGTATCTCCGTATTTAATTTCTGACGGTTGATATGCAGGTGCTTTTGGTGCTTTACTTCTTCCCATATATATGTTCTCCTTTCAGTTTACTAAACAGTATATGATTCAAAGGTTTATTATTTTTTAATGTTGCGCATCTTATTGTGCCTTCTTTGACAAAGCCTAACTTTTCGACAAAAGCTCGAGCTCTGGCGTTATGCTCCGGCACTTCCATTTGTATTCTTTCAATTTTGTAGTTTTCAAAGAGCAGTTTTAAAAACGTATCAGCCATTTCAACGGCTTTTCTTCCCCAGTATTGTTTATCTACAAAGCACTGAATTTGACAGGAATGAATTTTCTTCTCACTTCCATGCCAATGCGAAACCCATGCCGCGCCGGCAGGCTTACCTTCGTAAAGGCACAGCAAAAACCAGGGGTACAGGTCGTTGATTTCGGCTATAACTTGAGAGAGCAGTTCGAAATTATTTTCAGGATAATAGTCATCTGTGAGAATGCCTTTATATTTATAAAAAGTCTCTAAAATATAAGGCAAATACTGCTGATTCTCAAATTTCCCGTTTTCAAAATCAGCTCTTATCGGGATAAATTTAATCATGTATTTTTTCCATTCCAAATAGCAATTAATCAATTACAAAAACAACTACTCAAGCTCAAATGAAAACCCCAGAACTTCAAAAGGTTCATTAGCATTCAAATTGCTTATTTTTATCTGTAATTGTTCAAATCTTCCGTTAATTTTCACATTCTTTCTTTTTGAATACTCGTTCGCATAGTTATTTTCTACCCAGTTATTACCGTCCCAAACCAGTGTTTTATTGTTATAAACGCTGACTCCCGCTGTTTTGAACGGAATATTTTTGAAATTCTTATAAAAGCTGATTTCAATGGGGCACTTTTGAGATTCATAGAGCCAGATATTAAAATCCGACATTTCCTTTTCATTTTGAGGGGAGTCAAAACAAAACCACGGTGATACCCACCATGCTTCAATATTTTCTCCGTCAAAACTATCGGTTGAGTTTTCCTGAAGTATTCTTCCGTCGGAAGTTCCGGTATAGATTTCACCGTCAATAATTCCGGCGCAGACTATGGGAATGCCTTTCCTTTTGTACCAGCAGTTGTTGAGATAATCAAAAACATAACACTCATCTAAACAATCAGAATCTTTTGTTCCGAAATAAAACCATATCTGATTTTTATTTTTATAAGGAACGCAAATAGTTTGACTGAATTTTGTTTTATCCAGTTCTTCAAAGACAGGTTTAATTTTTATGCTGATGTCGTTGTCGAGCAAAATCTGTCCCAGTTCATTGAATTTTAACGGTGTAATGGATTCCCCGTTGAAGAAAAACTGGTTGTTGTTAATTGTTCCAATTCCAAACGGACTTAAAGACCCTTTATCAGCTACCGGACTAATGGAATAATCATCAGGAGAGCTTCCCGAAAGAATATAAACACTTTTTTCCTTATATATTGCCAAGAATTCCCCGTAATTTTTCAGAGCGGTAATCGGGCTTGCGTCATTATGAAAATTACCGATATAACCTGCATCTTTTTCTGTTGTCCAGTCAAACTGATTGCCCAGAGCGCTGTAATACAATGTTGAATCTTTAGCTATGAATACTCTTGATTTAAATATTTCCAAAGACAGTCCTTTGGGGGCGTCTTCTCCAAGTGTAACAGGATTGTTTCCCAGCTCGTAAAATATAGGGCTGTCAATGCCGTTGGTAATAATTACTCCGTTGTTGTAATTGGCATAAAGACATTTTGCATTAGCATCAAGTCCCGAATACAAAAGGCTCAGTTCGCCGGATTCTATTTCGAATTTATACAATTTCCCTTCTGAAGTGTTGATAACGGGATAAATCTCCCCTGCTCGAACATATTCAAAAATCCCCAGTATTCTAGTGTCTGTGGGCAATGAGGAGAATAAAATATTTTTACATCCCTTCATTTTGCGAATACCGCCTGATTTATAGCACTCTACATTTTGAGCGTCAAACCAATCTGTTCTTTTCGGGCTTTCGTTTAGCTGCGCTTCGGACAGAAATTTATTCAGCCCGCCTGTGTTATTAAAATAATTAAATTTAGCCATGTGCAATATTTCCTTGTTCATTAATGATTAGTAATATTAAAAACTTTTTCTAACATTTAAAAACGCTAAAAATCCACAAAAGCGAATACCCCTATTGCAAGGAGCAGAGTGACGAAGCAATCCAAAAAGCCCCCGTCATGTCGTGTACCGACACGGCATCGCAAGGTCGTATCCCAACCATAACAAACCATGTCATCCTCAGAGAGTACATTCGCTCTGCTCAGTGTAAACTCCGCGAACGTGGGGATCTGTCCCTATAATGCCAGAACTAAGCGCAAGCAAAGAATACCATTCACAGTGTCAGTCCAGTCCAAATGGGACGTGTGAATGAATCCCAACTTCACATTAATATATTCCCAATTACCTCAAATTATATTTATCAGCCAATACATCAAGAACACTTTTAGTTCTCTTCCTCACTCCGTCCTCATCAAGAAAGTAAGGGCGATCTCTAGCCTCAGGAATAGATTCATAGTACTCAACACCCATATATATATGATCAAGATATTCATAAACGTCTTTATTATATTCTAAAATTTCTTTTGAGTGATTTTCAAAATAATCTTGATATTCAATATCAAATTCCTCTATATCAATTCTATTATTCAAAAAATCATTAGCCATATTTATTAAAAATTTAATATGATTTAATGCTTCATTTGTCATATTTATCTTCACCTGAGATTATATTTGCTTGATAATTTATCGAGAACACTTTTAGTTCTCTTCCTCACTCCGTCCTCATCAAGAAAGTAAGGACGATCCCTAGCCTCGGGAATAGATTCATAATTTGCAATTCCCATTCTTATATCTTCAAGATATTCATAGATTTCGCTGTTATAATCTGATATGTTTGTCATATTATCTTCAAGATAATTTTCAAACTCAATACAAAATTCATATATATCAATTCTATTATTCAAAAAATCATTAGCCATGTTTATTAAAAAATTGATATGATTCATTGCATCATTTACCATATTTATTTACCTCATTTTTTCAAAATCCAGTAAGGGTTAGTTCCCCTACCAATTGCATTTACTATTTCACCTGTATATCTATCAATAATTACAGCCACATTGTCTGCGTAACGCACATAATTATTTTCAACAGGATCATAATACAAATGACCCTTTTTTAAAACTTCTAGAATTTTTTCTACCGAACTGATTTTACCCTGATTAATCCGTTGCACAATTCTTGGCACTGCATGACGATTTACCAAATAACCGTTATTTTTCAAAGTATAATATGTTCTATAAAGTTTTTCTTTGTAAAGAGAGGGATTTGAAGGTCTTCCTTTGTATACTTTCGGCATTTGAGCAACTTTTTCTTCAATAAATTTTATTATTGCTTTTTCCGAGAGCCTCTCATATACGTTTCGTATTAAAGGAGTTCTAGCCAAAGCCCCTTGTCCCATCTTGCCAACAATAGGTAGAGCTTTTGCGATAGCCTGTTCTTCAATGCCGGGAACACCTGCAAAACTTGCGGAAAAGAGTCCGTAGTTTATTAAGTCATTTATAGTTGCTTCTCGAGATTGTTGTACAGCTGTTTTCCAATTATACGATAATGGTCTAAAACCTTTTAATCTGTCATTACCAGATGATTTAGGATTTCCTCCTCCTCCTTCTTCTGCGTATGAATTCTTATAATCCCTTGCAATTTCCTGAAACTGGTTATTATTTACCATATTTTCCAATTTGTCGATTTTAGCTTTGTTGTCTTGATACAACGATTTATTAGCTGAATATTCAGCCCACAATTGTTTATGAACAGATTGGTTATTATTTTTAGCTATTTTGTTTTCGAAACTTTGGAGTTCTGACTTTTGTTTTTCCAGCAATGTTCTGGATTCTTTAATTATATTTACTAATTGAGCTTTATAATTTTGTATTTGAACATTTCTTGCCTGATGCGTTTTAATTCTTTCGGAACTATTATTATTAATTTCAATTGCATTAATTGGACTACCGGATATAGTCTGTTGAGATTTGGTTCCGGCGATTGCTGCAGCAATTTTTACCGCTGTTAAAACTAAAGCGCCTATAGCAATAGCAATTGCAAGATAGGGTATACTTCCTTTAGCATTTTCGTTGTATTCATTAATAACTATTCCGCCTTTGAGCACATCGCCGGAATTATTTTCGGGATCGGGAGTTTTTGGATTTGGATTTTTATCAGTGTTTGGATCTTCAGTCGGTTTTGGATTAGGGGCGGGTGTTTTATCCTCATCTGAATCAGGTTTGTTATTTTTATCCTCATCAACTCCCATTCCCCAAGTATTTGACTGTCGATTGGGAGCAGAGCGATAATGTTCTCTTACGTCGGTTCCGTCACCTTTTGTATATGCTCTGACATGGACAACCCCGCTGCTACCCTGCAAATCGTTTTCGGATGGTATTCCGATTGTTCCTAGTTGATAATCAATAGCTTTTTCATTAGCCGCAAATTCAGCCCTCGGCATTTTCGCGATTTCTTCCCTTGTGAATATTTTATTCGAATCATTCAATTTCGGGTTTACATACCCCGTATAATCTCTTTTATTCATAATTATTTCCTATTAATTTATTGTTAAATATCTGTTCTGAAAAATTCTTTTATAAGCGACGAATTACTATCAAATCCCTTTTCGAACACAATTCTCCCTTCGGAATCTCCGCCGTAACCGTCCTGTCTTTGCATTTCAAGCAGATACTCAAGGAATTTTTCTCTTGTGAACTTGTATTTTTCATCGGGTTTGTAATTCTGTCTGTAAAGGGACGCTGTCCCCCATTCAATTACTTTTATGAACTTCTCGGGTATTAGCGGTACATCTGCTGCATCTTCAAGATTATCTTTTTCTTCAGTTTTATCACTGTTAAAAGCGCAGTTCTGCGTCAAAAATTTAATCTGAACGGAATAAGAACTGTCCGGTATCGGGTCAAGTATTAATTTTCCGCCGAAAATAGAATATCTTAACGGCTTTCCGCTTTCTTCCGAAAGTTTATCGAGGTCACTGTGCTTAACAAAATACAGAGGCAGAAGAGTATCTTCAATTCTTACCCCGTCTTTAAGAATGCTGTTGAGTTGAACATTTGCGGAAATATCATATTCTTTTTGTCCTGATGTGGTTTGGAAAGTATATTTTCTTTCCCTGAAGGTAAAAGGGAACCTTAAACAGACTTCACTCAAGATTTCTTTAATATACTGTTTGATTTCCGGAAACGGCGGGTTATCGTCGTCAAAATTGACAGGCGGCTCCTCATGAACAAGCACGCAAACATTTTTCAATATATCGTCAAAGTTAGTCATTATTTTTTCCTTTCAAGAATTGTTAATTTCTAATCCAAGTACTTTTTCGGTTAAGTATAGTTTTTATAAGGCGATTTACCCCAAATGTCAATTTTGCTAAGATTTAATTAATTTGTAACGGAATCATTTTTAATGAAAAAAATATTTTCTACTTTATTTTTAGTTTTGATTTATTGCAATTTAGCTTTGTCTCAAGAACTGAATAATAACAGTTATTTACAAGAAGGCATTGATTTTTACAATAACGGGGATTACACTTCAGCCATAAAATCATATAAAAGAGCTTTAAAAAATGACCCTCAAAATTTCAAAATATTTTATGATTTAGGGCTGGCATATACTAAAAAAGGGATGGTAAAACAAGCTGTTTTAAGTTACCAAAAAGCTTTAGAATTGAACCCTTCTGATGATTTAACATACAATAATCTTGGTTCTTTGTATTTCAGAAAAAAGAATTTCAATAAAGCAATAGATAGTTTTAAAAAGGCTATTAAGATAAATCCTTCATTAAATATAGCGGTTGAAAATCTGGCTAACACATATTTTGAAATAAAATCGATTGACTTAGCTTTCGATAATTTTAAAAAATTACCGGCTTCTTATGCTATGTCTGATTGGTCGCTCAATAAGATTGCAGCTATTTACATTATCAGGCATGATTACACCTCTGCTATCAGCATTTATAAAGAATTGATTGAACGCGAACCTAATTCGGAAATAAATTATTACAATTTGGCTGTAGTTTATGAAATAGTTGGTTTAAAAGACTTGGCCGTTGAAAATTATCAAAAAGCTCTCGAAATCAATCCTCATTTTACAAAAGTAAAAAAAGATCTTGCTACACCATCTCAATCCGATGATCAAAACGAATAATATAATCTTCCGTATATTTGACCATATTTTCGGCCTGCTCACCGTTGACGTATGTTTCAGTTTTGTTTTTTCTGTTAAAAACTCTATATATGGAATTTTTATCGTATTTTTTATCAGGTGATATTTTGTTGATATCTGTTATTTTCAAGGGGCTCAATTTTTTCTCTTTGAGTTCCCGTGCTTCCGCTATTTCATTTTCAAGGCCGAAATTAACTTCAGTCTCATAAGAATCGGCTTTATTACCTAATAATTGTTTTTCTATTTCATTATAATCATTCATAAATCATCCTCAATTTTGTTTGTAAAGAAAACCGGACGGCGGTTTTACCCGCCGTCCGGACGACAACCCCAACGGAAACGCAATTATGATATAGTGCAGATTAATTTGGCAAGCGCATTTGCTACGACTGTTTTAGCGCCGTAAACATAGAGACCTCTGACGGCTGTATCAAATGAATCCTGAAGCCTGATCGATTCAACTTCAACGACCTGAGAGGCAAAGGTAACGGCATTGTTTGTACCTGCAAGCACATAATATTTGCCGGCAGTTGCTTCAAAATTAGTACAGACCAAAACGTCCAAGCCGGCAATCTTTCCGATAGAACCTTCTCTCAAGGTATTATCACCTGAATGAGTAGCATGGATGAATTCCGGAGCCTGTATTAAAAGAGCTTCGATATCAGGATTTATGACAATCCAGGGTTTTTGCCCTTTTGTGATAGCGTTAGCCTTTTTAAGAGCTTTTGCCATAGCAACAAAATTCGAATAAATATTGTCTTTTGTAAGTTCAACCGGTGTTTCTTCCGAACCTACGACGTTTTCACTCGGGACATCTGCATGTTTTGCAAGTAAAAAACTGTCCTTGGCAAGGTCGATAGCAACACGGGCTCTTTCAAGGTAGCCGCTCATGATGTTGATGTTTGACTGAGCTTTGGAAACATCATCAACCTTGAATGCAAAGTATTTTTTCTGATCGATTAACAATGTTTGCAAGGGCGAAGTCAAATCATCATAAGTTATAGAGCCGGAATATGTTTTTACGGTTACATTGCCGAAAGAACGGATATATACCGTATCGCCGGAATTTTTTATATCGCCTTCAAAATCCCTGTTAATGCACTGCATCATAACGCCGGATTTATCAAGCAATGTGGTCAATTTTTTCGACCAAATTTCCGGTACAAAATTTGTTAAGTCATTAGCCATATTTTTTTCCTTTCAAGCTAATCAGCTGGTGTTCTAGTAACGTAAATATATAGAATATTAGAGATTAAAGAGAACTTCGCATCAGACAGATAAAGCAAGCGGGGCAAACAGGTGCTGTCCCGCCAAAACTGATAAATAATCTTTGCTACTTTATCAAGCCTTTTGCCATTTGATCAAAAATCACTTTTTCATTTTTAGAAAAAGTTTCGGTATCCATTGCAGCTATTTCTGCTCTGGTAAATGCTCTGGAGGTATTGGAAGACGGTACACCGCAGTTAACCGAAGACTGCAGTCTTGATTTTGCATTATTATTTTCAGATTTCATTTTCAAAGCCGCATCATAGCCTGCTTTATAAATCGAAGAAATATACTCAACAGCATCTTCAAAGCCCTGTTCTTTCAGGCTTTCATTCTGGTTCATATCCATTTGTAAATATGCTTCAATTGCCTGCTTAACTTCAGGAACGGCATATAATTCTTGATATTTTGTCTGAACATTTCTTAAGACAGACTGGTTTTCAGTCTGAACAGCGGAAAAATTCTTTAGCTTGTTGTCAAGCCACTGATTTGCATATGCTTCACCTTTATTTTTTAGCAGATAATCATAATGTGCCTGTAAATTCTGAGAATTTATTTCTTTTTCACTAAGTTCAAAGATTGCGTCCTCATATTTTTGTCTTAATTTCCTTTCTTCTTCCAGTTGAGATAAGGTATTATCGGTTTTTTCAGTAATTTGAGGAATTGAATCCGGCTCATTATTAATAATGTTTCCTTGAACATTTGTAGGTGAACTTTCATTTTCATTCTGAACGGGGTTCAAGCTTGAATTTTCTGATGTGCTGAAATTTTCGTTTTCCATATAAACTCCTGTGTTGCGTGAAATTGGGTTATAATATAAATTAAAATTCAATTAACATTTAGACAAACACTTGTTTTTAAATCCATATGTCCAATGTAATTTTATTTGCCAATAAATTACTCTGTAAGAAAAGAAAATAACTATTTATGATTGCTAAAATCGGATTAAATAGCAGATTTAAGGGGTTTCCTCAATTTTCGGGGAACCCTTTAAATTCTTATAAGATTGCAGATTATCTAAAATTAAAAAACAGAATTGTTAAACTAACCGGGGAAGGCACAGCTTTTTTTCAATTTTTTTTCCCCGGTGTTGAAGTTCCGGAAAAATTCATTATCAAATCCGTTATGGTTCACGGAATTGAAGATAACAGAAAAGTCCCCGTCGTAATAGTCAGAGCGCTAAGATTAACGGGAGAAAAGCAGGAAGAATACGGCTGTTTAAGGACTATCCTGTTTAAAGATAATTTTGAACTCATAGAAAAATAATTATTTAGTTTTGTAAAATTTATCCGATTTACTGTCAAAAAAAATTTTCAGGGTTCTTTATTATATTGTCAATTATTTTTCGTGTTCCAAAAGGAGAGTTAAATTATGCAAGTACAAAGCTTAGTCCCGTATGTGGAAAGGGTAATGGTTAGACCTGAACGAGCAAACTTCTTTACTGCTATAAATCGACTTAGTAAACCGGATCACATTTTCGAAGTTGTTAGCAGAAGAACGCAAACTTTTGCAGGTGGAAAAAACTCAATAGATTTCATAACTCTTAAAGATACAGTTACGAACAGGTTGATAAAAGACGTTTTTGCAGATGATGTTTTTAGTGTTTTAGCATAGACTCACTCCCCAAAAACCTTATCCAATTCCTCTCTGTAAAAAGAGACCCGTTCGGATTCGTTTTCAACAAAAGAGAACACTTCTTTAATACCCGCAAGATACGGGACAATATTTTCGTTAGCGTTTAGAGAGATATTAGAGAGCATTTTATCTCTGAATATTTCCTTTAAAAGATTATAATTGCCGTCAATGTTCAGCTCCCTGAGTTTGACTGCAGTTTGATATTTAGCGTACATTTCTTGATAGTTCATAAAAATACCCCATAATTACATAAAATCAGACAACATAAATAATGTCATCCTCAGTGACCAACGGGAGCGTGAGGATCTGCTTTACAAGACGTTTAGCCGTCATGCCGAATTTATTTCAGCATCGCAAGGTCTTCATTTTTTTCTTCCATCCCATAACCGTTATTCTGAGCAAAGCCAAGAGTCGTAACCCTCTTTACCTCCGGTCATGTCACTGCGAGACTGCTTATACAGTCGAAGCAGTCCGACCATCGTTAAACACATTACCATAGCTCTCTTTGTGACCTGACCCCCAAATGTGTACTTGGACTGATTTGTCGTATTTACGGCTTCATATTACCTCAAATTATATTTATCAGCCAATACATCAAGAACTCTTTTCGTTTCCTTTCTCACTCCATCCTCATCAAGCAAACATGGCAAATCTCTTGCTTCAGGGTCAGCTTCATAATAGTCAATTCCCATTCTTATATTATCAAGATATTCATAGATTTCTTGACTATAATTAAAGATTTCTTTTGCATGATTTACATAATAATCCTCAAACTCAATATCAAGCTCTTCAATATCAATTTTATTATTTAAAAAATCCTGAGCTATTTTTATCAAAAAATTGATATGATTTAATGCTTCATTTGTCATATTTATCTTCATCTGAGATTATATTTATTTGACAATGCATCAAGTACTTTTTTGGTTCTTTTTCTTAATTCATTTTCATCAATAAGACTTGGATGATCTCTTATTTCAGGATCGGGTTCATAATATGCAATCCCGATTCTTATATCATCAAGATACTCATAGATTTCTTGATGATATTTGCATATTTCATTTCCATGATCATCAAGATAATTCTCAAACTCAATACAAAATTCGTCTATATTAATTTTATTATTCAAGAAATCCTGAGCTATTTTTATCAAAAAATTGATATGATTTAATGCTTCATTTGTCATAATTATTTTCCATTTTTCAATAATGAAAATCCTTTCAGCCTTTTAAAAATAAATCCGAATAAAAAAAGCACCAGATAACTCCCTGTTAATCCTCCAAAAATTAACCTCCAGAATAGATCTGAATCTGAATAATAATAAGAGTGTTCTATAAAAGATCTAGCTAGATATGAAAGAATAATAGCAAATATATCAACTACTACAGCATAAAAAATTATCCTTAATTGGATGTTAATATTTTGAAAAACAAGTCTTATTCTTGTTATGATTTCTTTGTTTTTACTCAGTCTTAATATGATAAAGATTGTTAATGGTAGTAATAAATATTTTATAATTATTAAGAAAGGCATTAAATATATAGCCAACATCAATATAACAGAAATGCCCTCAATTTGTGCTTTATATAGCCACTTAATATATAAATACCCCATATATGCAAGATATGTTGCTATGTATGGAAATATATTTGTTAAAATAATTAAATTTACAAAAACAAATATAATAATCTCCCATTTTAAAAGATTTTTAACAACAGTTTGGCGATTTAATTTTTCGATAATTTTATCAATCATGAACAATCAAGGTTATTTAGCTCTATTTATTTTAACAAAAACTATGACAAAATAATTTTCGATATTTTTATGCTCTTGCCAAGTTTCCATCTGGTTATTTATTCTAGCTATAATGTCACCTCGATTTTTCATTTTACTAAAATCATATACATCAAAAATTATTGCATTTAAATTTCCGGTTTTATCAATCCAAGCTTTATGAATTGTTGCAGATTATATACTGAATTATATTTTAATGCTTATAAAACCGAAAATACATTAATAATATTAATTTCAATTGTCGTATAATATTTAAAAAATTAATTATTTCAAAAAATATTATGAAAAAAAAGTTATTAAAAATTTGCAAAAATTTTTTCGAAATGAATCTAACTGTAATAAAAATCTCAACTATTCTTGCATTTATTTTTAGTATTTTTTATTTACCTGCTATTTACAGAGAGGCAGTAGGAATACCTAACCAAGCAAAAGAGCTTGTTTTTAAAGATTGCAATTTTAAAATAAATGCTCATCTATATCCTAAGACATATTTTGAATATTTAAAAACGCAGGAACAAATTTTTAAGAAAAATGGATATAAAAAAAATATATCGAGAGATGATAAATTTATTTTTGATAGAATTGTAGACATAGGAGAAGCTTTAAACATAAGAGATGACTTAATAAATGAACTTAATCCAAAACCTGTAAATAGAAATACAACACAAGCAGGTCTTAGATTATTTGGCAATTATAATCAAGATAGTCTTTATTTTGATAAATCAGGTAAACTTATTTATATAGAAATTGCAAAACCAAAGGGTGTTACTTATC
>CAZEDP010000001.1:0-42406 GCA_964511035.1 uncultured Gammaproteobacteria bacterium | reverse complement strand
GTGTGGAGATAACAAGAATTTCTCTGATACCGGCGAGCATCAGTACTGACAAAGGATAATATATCATAGGTTTGTCATAAATCGGCAGTAATTGTTTTGATATAACTTTAGTTACAGGGTAAAGCCTTGTGCCGCTGCCTCCTGCAAGTATGATTCCTTTCATTTACACGCTCCTGTTAATGTTCTGAGATTAATATATTGCTTAAGTGATTGTTTCCACTCGGGGCAAATGCCGTTATTGTCCATAACGGAATATAAAGGTCTTTTAGCAGGTCTCGGGAAGTGTTCTGTATTTACCGGAGTAACTTTCACGTTTAAATTCATAAGTCTCATAATTTCTGAAGAAAAACCGTGCCAACTTGTATATCCGGAACCGCACGTATGGTATATTCCGTAAGGAGAATTCCCTTTAATTATTTTAACTAAGGCATTTGACAGCTCTACTGTCCATGTCGGACATCCGATCTGGTCTGAAACAACTTTAAGCTCAGGATTCTTTTGTGCAAGATTAATCATTGTTTCAACAAAATTCTTTCCGTGATGCCCGTAAAGCCAACTTGTCCTTGTTATATAAAATTTCGTGCAGTGTTTTTGCAGAGCTTGTTCGCCTTTTAATTTTGACAGTCCGTAAACATTTATGGGATTTGTTTTGTCACTCGGCAAATAAGGTTCGTTCTTTGTACCGTCAAAAACGTAATCCGTACTTATATAAAGTATTGGGATATCGGAAGACGCGGAATACTTCGCAAGGTTTTCAGTTCCTTTTTCATTTATCAAAAAAGCCTTTTCTTGATTACTCTCAGCACCGTCAACATCTGTGTAAGCCGCGGCATGGATAATAAAATCCGGCATTGATTCATTAATGAATTGTTTAACTGCTACTTCATCGGTAATATCCAGATTATGCAAGTCCGTAGGAATTACTTCAAAGTCTTCCTTTTCTGATATCGGGACTAAATCCTGCCCCAACATTCCGTTTGCTCCCGTTACCATTATCTTCATGTTTTTTCCCGTTCTATACTGACAGCTTTCTTGATTCAATGTTTTTTATCCACTGGGTATTGCTGATATACCATTGGATTGTCTGTTTAATGCCTTCCTCAAATGTAACCGACGGCTTCCAACCAAGTTCCCGTTGGATTTTTGAACTGTCAATCGCATATCTGCGGTCATGACCCGGCCTGTCTTCAACAAAGCTGATTAGCTTTTGCGGCTTATTGAGTTCTTTCAGAAGGATTTTTGTAATTTCATTATTTGTTTTTTCGTTATTTCCGCCGATGTTGTAAACCTGACCTTCTCTGCCTTTGTGAAGAACAGTGTCTATTGCGCTACAGTGATCATAAACATAAAGCCAATCCCTGACGTTCATACCGTCGCCGTATACCGGTACGCATTTGTCGGCAAGCAGATTATTTATAAACAAAGGAATTAATTTTTCGGGGTATTGATAAGGTCCGTAATTATTTGAACATCTTGTTATCAAGACAGGCATTTTATATGTTTCAAAATAAGCTCTGGCAAACATATCCGCCGAGGCTTTGCTTGCTGAATAAGGACTATTTGGCGAAAGCGGAGTTTCTTCGGTAAAATACCCTTTTGCTCCTAGTGTTCCATATACTTCATCGGTGGAAATCTGAACGAATCTCTGTATATTTGCATCTTTTGCTGCCTGAAGAAGTGTTTGCGTTCCCAGAACATTAGTTTGAACGAAAATTTCCGGTCCCTGAATACTTCTGTCAACATGGCTCTCGGCAGCAAAATTCAGACAGCAGTCAACATCGCTCATTAACTGGTTAACCAGTCTTTTATTGCAGATATCACCTTGCACAAATGTATAATGCGGATTATTTTCCAAATCTCTCAAATTTTCGGGGTTGCCTGCATAGGTTAAAAGGTCAAGATTAATGATTTTACTGTCAGGATATTTATTAAACATATGCCTGATAAAACAACTGCCTATAAATCCGCATCCGCCTGTAACGAGTAACTTCATATAAATATTTCCTAATATTTGCTATTAAGACTAATATATCAAAAACTTGGAATAAACGAAATTATTTCTGGCATTTTTTAACAACGGATGATTTTTGTCCTTTTCAGAAAGAATTGGACTTCCAATTCCCCAATCGATTCCGATATCGGGGTCATTCCATAGTATCCCTGCATCAAATTCAGGGGAATAGACTTCTCCGGCTTTGTAAAGAACCTCGGCAGTTTCGCTCAAAACTAAGAAACCATGAGCGAATCCCTCCGGGATGAAAAGCATTTGTTTGTTTTCATCGGATAATTTAGCCCCTGCCCATTTTCCAAATGTCGGAGAACCTTTTCTTATATCAACTGCAACGTCAAAAATCTCACCGGATGCACATCGAACAAGCTTTGCCTGTGCTTTGGGATTAAGTTGGTAATGAAGTCCTCTTAGAGTCCCCTTTGTTGATTTGGAATGATTGTCCTGAAGAAACTGAGTTGTTATTCCTGCCGTTATAAAATCTTCTGATTTATATGTTTCCATAAAAAACCCGCGCTCATCAGCAAAAACCTTTGGAGTTACCAATATGACGTCAGGTATGTTTAAATTTGTAAAATTAAAGGGCATGTTTTGCTTGTCTCCTTTATAAGTTTAACAGCATTTTTCTTAATTTTTCCTTAGTAATTATTCTTGGGTTATTGATTAAGCGTTCTGTGTTTACATTATTAACAATTATTTCAATATTGTTGACATTTAACTTATTTAAGCTTAATTCAATGCCAATATTATTTAGCAGATTGTTGATGGCATGTTGGCATTCATGAACTGTTTTACATTCAAACATATCGCAAATGTCTGAAATTCTATTTTTAACAAATACAGTACCCCGTGTGTCTTGGATATCATTCTCGGTAACATCGTAATTATAAACTAATATTGCACCAAGGGTTAAAGCAACTGCGTGACCATGGTTAATTCCGTAATAGGAAGTAAATGGATAGGATATAGCATGTGGGGCAGTGGTTTTGGTGATATTAATGGCTTTGCCGGCAAGGTGCGAAGCTAATGCCATATTTTCTCTCGCTTCTTTGTTAGGATTGGTTACAGCTTGATACAGTGATTTTCTGATAAGTTGAATTGCTTCTTTAGCATATTTTAAAGACTCATCAGTTGAGTAAATACTCCAATAGGATTCTATTGCCTGACATAAAGCGTCTGCTCCGGTTTCGGCGGTAATATTAGAAGGAAGATTCATTGTAAATTGTGGGTCTACAATGGCTATATCAGGCAAAATATATTGATGGGCAACTGAAAACTTGGTTTTATCCTTATACAAAACAGCGAAATGGGTAGCTTCACTACCGGAACCTGATGTAGTTGGTATAGCTATTAAAGGCAACGGCTTTATCGATATTTTTGCATTACTGTTTAAATACTTTTCAATAGGTTCTCTTTGGCAAGAAAAAATATTGATTAATTTAGCCATATCAATTACACTGCCGCCACCGACAGCGATTATTAAGTCATAGTTTCCTTTTTGGAATATCTGAATGGCTTTTTCAAGTTCTTCCAGTTTTATATTCGGCGAAAAATCAAAAAAATGATATGTGTTGATGTGTTGCAGCTTATTGAATATGACTTTCTTTGCTCCACTAGAAATAAAAGAGTTTTTCGCTGAAACTAAAAAAATATTTTGTGGTTCATTTTTGGATAAAATTTTTTCCAAGAAGTCTATGCTGTTGAATCCGATGAATTCTTTTTGTTTCATTGTCTTAAAAATTCCATGAATTTATTTTTGTTTTCAATTGGAGTGCTTTTAGGTCTTCCTAAATCCTTTCTTGCACCTTTTTTAACTTTGATTTCAAGTAATGCAGGACCTTCAATTTCCTTTAAAGTGATAATTTTATCTTTTAAGGCATGTGCATTATCTACTGAAAATGCATCTTCATAATTACTGGCTATCGCAATTTTGCAAAAATCAATCTTAAATCCACAAGTTGGTTGACCGCCGACAGAATCATGGGCACCGTTATTTATTAAGATATGTTTGAAATTCGTTGGTGCATTTGTTCCGATTGTTGTAAAAGCACCAAGGTGCATTATTGCCGCTCCGTCTCCATCAAGACAAAATACTTGTTTACTTGGCTTATTCAAAGCCATCCCCAATGCAATGGCAGAAGAATGCCCCATCGAACCTACCGTTAAAAAATCAGATGAACCTGTTTGATTTAACGCTTCCCTGTATTCGTAAAGTTCTCTTGAGGTCATTCCTGTGGTTGAGATAATTACATCAGTGCTGCCCAGATTGTCAACTATAATTTTAATTGCGTCTTCTCGGGTCATTTCATAATTATTAAAAGTGTTGTTTTGTAATTTATATGTTTCAAAAGTCCCTTTCTTGATAATTAATGCGTAAGGAGCGTTGGAAATTCGCATTTCAGAAATGGCATTGTTAAGGCAGTTTTCCATATCTGATTTATTATCAGGAAGTATTGAGTAAGGAATATTTAAAGTTTCCAACAATTTTAGAGTAATTTTTCCCTGTTTGGCATGCTGAGGCTCGTCTTTTATACCTGGTTCTCCTCTCCATCCGATCAGCATAAGTAAAGGGATTTGATAAACATCTTCATCTGCAAGTGAGACAAGCGGGTTGACGGCATTTCCCTGCCCCGAATTCTGCATATATACAAGAGCAGGCTTTCCGGTTGAAAGATAAACTCCTGCTGCAAGAGCAATGGCGTTACCTTCATTTGCTGTTATGATATGTTTTCCTTGAGGTGCATTATCTGTTATGTATGCACAAAAATCTTTTAATAATGAATCCGGCACACCGCAAAAAAAATCAATACCATGAGCAGTTAACGCATTATAGAAATCAGCACAGTTAAGCAATTAGCAACCTCCCGGTATAAGAGTCAAAATTTCTCTAATGGGCATACATATTTCGTTTGTTTCAAAAGATCTTTCATTCTTAAGAATTGTTTGTGCAGCTTTTAACATGGCAGGGTAGGCAGCTCTGAGCAAATGATTAGCATAAATTACCACATTAACACCTGCATCTATTAAATCTTTTTCGTAAACCTGATTATAAGTGGTGGGTATGGCAATTAACGGAACCCTGTAATCAAGTTTTTTGTATAAATTACAGAACTCGTACACTTCTTTAAAATCCTTTTGCTTGCTGTGAATCATTATTCCATCGGCTCCTGCTTCTATATATGCCCTAGCTCTTGTTATTGCATCATCAAGTCCTTTATTTAATATAAGACTTTCGATGCGGGCAATAATCATAAAATCATCCGTAACTCTGGCTTGTTTCCCCATTTGGATTTTTCTGGCAAAATCTTCAATACAGTCTTGTGTTTGTTCAACTTCAGTTCCAAAAAGGGAATTTTTCTTAAGCCCGATTTTGTCTTCAATGATAATAGCTGAGACTCCAAGTCTTTCAAGAGTTTTGACTGTGAATACAAAGTGTTCGGGAATTCCGCCTGTATCTCCGTCATAAATAATCGGTTTGGTTGTGATTTCTGAAATGTCGTTTATTGTTGTTATCCTTGAAGTTAAATCAACAAATTCTATGTCGGGTTTCCCTTTTGCTGTTGATTCAGTTAAACTGCTCAGCCACATGCCGTCAAATTCATTGATACAGCCGTTTTCTTTAATGTTAATATTTTCAACAATCAACCCTGTTAATCCGTTGTGGGCTTCCATAATTTTTACAAGAGGCTTAGATTCAATTAGCCTCCTCAGTCTTTTCATTCTTATTTGAGGAGTTGTGCCAATTTCTTTCAATGCTTTATGCAAAGCAGTTGATGAAATTCCTTTGGTGTATTCTATATCAACAACTTTGCCACCCCATTCGCTCATAACATCAACTACTCTTTGCCTGACTTCCCTTTGAATTCCTGTTTTCCAGTCGTCACCATGAACGACAAAATCGGGTTTGAGCTTTCTTAAATTTGGTACATAGTCAAGAGTTTCCTGGGGTACTACTTCTTTTACGCCTTTGATATTTTCAACGATTTCTTTTCTTTGTTCATATGTTAAATACGGAAGTCTTTTGTAGCTTGCAATAGCACTGTCTGTGAGTAACCCGACAGTAACATCACCCAGTTTTTGAGCTTCTCGCAAAATATTCAAATGTCCCGGGTGGATCAAATCAGCACTCATTCCGACGTATACTTTTTTAGTCATTCTATTTTTCCTTTATGATACCGGTTTACTTTCTTCTAATTTATTTGAAATGTTCCACAACTTGTGTCTTTTTATACCGTATATTCTTATTGCCAAAACTGTTCCTTCTGTAAATATTACCATAATAGCAACAGTATATATATTTAGAGCTGAGAATAAGATAAGCGTTCCTAACCCCAATATATGAATAACAGAACCTATTATAACGCTGTTATTGGCGTATTTGGATTGACCAAGTGCTGCTAAAAAAGGGTACCCGAGGAAGATAGAAGGAATTAATAAAAGTGCAGCCATTGAGAATATTTGCAGTACACCTGTGCTTTTGACCAAATCTGCACCGTAAAAAATATGAATTATTTCTTTTGCGAAAATAAATATTAACAATGATAGAACAATGTTTAATATGAATGCGCCCCCAAAAAGCTTTTTGAAGAATCGTATATTTTTTTCTTTTGACATATAAGGATAGAGCGAGCTGTTTATAGGGAAATATATGTACTGTAATGCCTGATATAATTTTTCTGCCGCTACATAATACCCGACCGCCTGATTACTTGTAAATAAACCTAAAACAAAAGCATTGCTTGAAGTGTATAAAGACACGGAAACCCTTGAGAGAAAAAACTGCGTGCTGTCTTTCAGGTGGACAATAATTGTTTTCAAATCAGGCACGAAAAATTTGACATCAAAATACTTATAAACAATCCAAAGAGATAAAATGCCTGAAGCTAAAAAGCCGATAGAATTCAGTAAAGGAACATATATAAAATCCGAAGATTTTTTTATAAATACAAAGATTAAAACGGTGAAAATAACTCTTGAAAGTATATTTAATATAGTAACGAATTTCATTCGCTCCATTCCCTGAAAAAACCATATTGGGAACAATACATTTCCTACAGCCATTCCGAATGTTAAAAAATATACTGCCCAATCGTTTCGGAATTTGCTAAAGCCAAATACAACAATAACCAATATCAATAAGCTCACTAATAATAAAACAAATCTGATTAGCATTACTGAATTGAATATTTCTGCAACTTTGTCAGGATTTTCTCTATTAACTGAAATTTCTTTTGTCGCTGAAAGGTTAAACCCGAAATCAGTCAATATCATAAAATATTGAATAAATGCCTGAGCAAAAAATACCAGACCAAATTTCTCTGCATCCAAAACTCTTGCAAGATAGGGTAAAGTTAAAAGAGGCAATATATAGCCTGCTATCTGCATAATAGACAAAGAGGCAAAATTTTTAAAAAATCTTTTTTTGTCGTTTGATAAAGTTTTTATTGTTGATAAAGAAAACATTATAAAATTCATTTGTCTAAATTTTTAACAAATTCTACTATCCTTTGGCAATTTTTGCCGTCCTGATGATCAAACAGTTCATTTCTTAAATCAGAACGAGCTTGCATATAGTTATCCTCTCCGTTGATAGTTCGTTGAATTGCATCAATTAAGTCTTTTTCATTATAAGCTTTGATTCCGGGTGTATAGTCGTTATAATTTACATATAATTCTCTGTCTTGTGAAATATATTCATTTAAGTCAAACGGATAAAATATAATCGGTTTATCAAGTAGTAAATAGTCGAAATATACTGACGAATAATCTGTAATTAAAGCATCTGTATATTTTAAAACAGCATAAATGTCTGCATTATTTGCCATTTTATAAAATTCTTTGCAATTGTCCGTAGTTAACTTGTTATTGTCAGCCATATGTAGTTTGCAAACTAATGTAATATTATTTTTGGCTAATACCTCTTTTAAATGATTTGATTGTAACCATCCTGAAATATCTTTACCCGTATCTCTAAATGTTGGAACATAAATCAGTAATTTTCTGCTTTCTTGCTTTAGTTTGATTATATTTTCAACATTTTCTTCCATAAAAAGATCAGAATCTTTTATATTGTTAAAAAGGATATCTAAACGCGGTGAACCTAATTTTAGAATTGAACTGTTATCAACATTGTAAGCTGACTTGAAAATCTTTGAATCATAATCACTATTTGAAACAAAGTAATTTTCTTTTATTTTAAATGCGTTATAAAAAGATTTCTGAAAACCAGATAGGTTTCTAGAAATACATTTTGTATCAGCATCAAGACCAATTTTTTTTAAAGATACTCCGTGCCAAAAATTTATTATTACAGCACCAACTGATAAATATTTTGAAATATCATCTGCAGCACTATCAACAAAATAATATTTAGATTTAAGACAGTAATACAAATTTTGAAAACTATACTTATAATATGCTTTGTAACCGCATTCTTTTAACCTGCTTATGATTTGTTTATTTTTTGAAATCCAAACCGGCGTAATACCATATTGTTTATTAGTAGACAGAAAAAGAAACAAATATTTTGTATTGTGCGTAAACATTTGTGGTAACGTAACAATTGAAGAACAGTTAAACACCCAATAACTTTTATCTCTTTTAATAAATAAAGACAATAAATTTCCAATTAAAAATCGTAATAAACCACCGATTACAAATCTAACTTTTTTCATATAACTTAGAAACCATACATACTCTGATTTTCAAAATATAGCATAAATTTTTACAGTATCCAATTTAAGACATAGTATCCAATTATTTATTAAAGTAATACCATTTATTTATAAAGTATAACCTATCTCTTGTTCTTGGAAATATAATATAGTAAGAAACCCAAAGTTTAATAAAGTTTACAAATTTTGACTGAATATTTCCTCTATTAATTCTTTCATAGTATTTTTCAATAATTTCAAAGGGATAGTTACAATAAATATTTTTCCTCATTTTATTAACAAAAAATGAGACTGATTTATTTAAATAATTATTCAACATACTTTTTTTTATGAATGGATATTTTGTATTTCCCATTTCGCTGAATATTGTTGAATATAGTCTATGAGGTATTGGCTTATCAAAGCAATAAGAATAATTAAAGCCTGCTTGCAGCAAATATTCAGTAAAATTCAATTCATATTTTTTTACAACAATATTTTTATTTCTTTCGATCCTTACGTTTAACAGAAACTCTTCAAATTGCTTTGAATTAAATACATTTTTTTTAAATACGAGAAAAAAGCTTTGAAGATGTGAGGTAATATATTTGTTATAATTTAATCCCCAAAAATCACAACTATTATTTTTCATTTCTTCAAAAATATCTTCAAGCGGATGAAAAGGTCCGATGCAACTATCATTGCATATTAGCAATTCTTCAGCATTTTTTAATAAATTATGCCTTTGAGCATAAACATAGCCTCTTTTATATGAACCAAAATCATATTCACCGTGACATTTTGAAATAATATAAGGTGTAATATTTTCTAATTTTTTAAGCTCAGTATCTTTAATATCGCAGTCAGATGAAAAGATAATGATATTTGCAATATTTTTTAATGCATTAAGATAATATATTACATAATCATCAATTAAATTATCCTTGTCCCAATGGGCAAAAATAACTATTCTGCCATTATTGTTTTGAAACATCTCTATCCTCAATTTTTATATCATTTTTATTTTTCAGATACCCTAAAACAAATGAAGTGATCAAGCCAAAGAAAAACCAAGATAATCCATTTAAAAAATTAAAACTATAAAATCCAAGGAAAATTATTATGTATAAACTATTTTCAAGTGCATACAAAAAATCTTTTTCTATTCCGATGTAATATGTTTTAATTTTGTTTAAAATTTTAATATTTTTATATACAAAATAATAATATATTGAAGTACCAACTATTCCGGAGCCCGCAAGCAAATAATAAAATGTGGAGAACGATACTCTTGTAATATCAGAGTCTGCGTACATACCTCGCATTAATTCATCTGTAAGCGGAACGGGTGAGGCAAGAAGTTGTTCATACATAACATAAACTTGATTACTAAAGCCAACACCAACAATTGGATTCTTAAGAAATACATCAATGCAATTAATAAATGAAATGATTCGGGTAGCAAGCGACGGTTCATAAAAGATAAATTTGTCGAAACTTCCCAGACTTTCATAAACTCGCCAAACTCTCATTAAAAAGGTTTGGGAGAAATTTATATTAATTAATATTAAACTCGTAATAACACCAAACAAAAGAAATAACATTGAATATGTGTGAATATTTTTTTTGATTGAAGAAATTAATGATTTATAAAAATACATAGCAGTGAACATTACCGCAAAAATAAAGTAAATTGGAGACTGCGCAAACAAAAGTCCAGCCCAAGCAAATAATATAAATGTTCTTTTAGCAAGTAAGTTTAAATATGGATTACTGAATATTTTGTAAGAGGTTGTTGAGAATTTGTAGATTATAGGAAGCATTATCAGAATAAATTTTGAGTAAGCACCGGGTTCGTGGAAAACACTTTGAATTCTCGGAAATCCTGAAATTACCTCAAAACTCGTTAATACATGCATTGGGTCTTTGATATTACTTCTTATAGCTCCAAGAAGCTTGAAATTACCTAAAGAACCAAGAACCGTTCTTATATGTTCGATATCAAAAAAGATACCAATAAGGTCAACTATACCTAGAAAAAGTATTACATACGTAACAATGACAGAAAATTTAATTAACAATTTATAAGATAAATATCTTGGAATGAAATATATCGGAAAAAAATAAGTTAAGGGTATTATAAAAAATAATTCACGCGGAATACGATAAATTGCGTTAGAAACCGAGTATTTCCCTGAAATTATTGCAATCAGGGAAGTAATTAAAAAACCTGCTATAGTCCAAACAAAATATTTTGCCGGGGTCTTTTTATAGAGAAAAGCAATATTGTTAATAAATTTTTCAGGAGCTTTCAATATAAAAAGCAAATACAAGGGAATTAATGTCAAAAAGTAACAGCTTAAAATTGTTGGTCCAAATATAAAAGAAAAGTCATAAAAAAATATTAAAATTAATGTTAGAATTAAAACACTTTTTAATAAATTAACAGTTTTCATAGATTTAACCTTATTTGTAGATGTTAACATAAAAAAAATTTATTATAGGTTATAAAACAATAAAAATAAGAATTGTTTGTGGTGAAAAATTGATAATAATAAAATTAATGGGCGGACTGGGTAATCAAATGTTTCAATATGCTTTTTCAAAAGCATTAGGAGATCAGGTCTTATTTGATTTATCCTATTTTGCAAGAAAGAAGGAGGAAAGACACTGGGTCAAATACGCATTAGGTTCATTTAATGCAGATTTGAAATTTGCTACTAACGAAGAAATAAAAAAATGCCTTAGCGAGAACAAATTAGCTGAATTATATACAAATATTTATAAAATTAGCGGTATTAAATTATTCCCTACAAACAGAACATATGAAAAAGTCAGAAATCAATATCAGCCTGACCTACAAAATATTGATAGAGATAATGTTTATTATGATGGTTATTTTGTAAACGAGAAATATTTTCTAAATTACAGAAAAGAATTATTGTATGATTTCAGTTTAAAATATGAAATGGAAGCAAAAAACAACCAAATTCTACAAAATATTATGTCGGAAAATTCAGTTGCAGTTTCAGTAAGAAGAGGAGCTGATTATGTAAAGTTAGGTTGGGCTCTTGAAAGAGACTATTATTTAAGAAGTATAAACGAAATTGCAGAGAAAATTGAAAATCCCCATTTTTACTTGTTTACAGATAATAGTGATTGGTGTTTTGACAATATTAAAATAAAATACCCGCTTACTATATGCAACAGTTATGATATGAAAAACGGATACGCTGCAGGTATTTGTCTCATAAAGCATTGTAAGCATGCTATTATATCAAATTCGACATATGCTTGGTGGGGTGCTTGGCTTAATGAAAATCCTAACAAAATAATTATTGCCCCTGAAATTTGGTTTAAAAATTCATTTAAATTGAAACGAAACACAATCGATGTTATTCCTGATAGTTGGATAAAAAGATAGATTTTAAACAAATAATCTACTTTTTTATAATTATTTTATCCTTTTACGTAAAAACAAATCATAGGCAAGAATTCTAAAATTTGGAGGCAATATTCTTAGCCAAAATTTACAGAACAAATTCCTGCAAAGTTCAATTTTGGAAATAAAATTTAATAAATATAATTCCTGAAAAAATTTCATTTCATACTTAAAAACTCTAAGCCCCCTTCTTTTAATCATGGTAGGTCCCGCTCTCATATCGACAAGGCATTCGGGAATATTCGCAAACTTGGCACCTGATAGTATCATTCTTACCCACAAATGATAATCTTCCATAAGCATATATTCATCGGAATAATTTCCTGCCTTTAATATATTTTCTTTTTTTGTTATTACTGTCTGTTGGTTCATAGGGCATCGCCATTTCGAGTATTTGACTATATCATTATGAGTCAGCGGAACTTTTCTTATTGAATATGGTTTTTGGGGACAATGTTCAAATTCTGAAACATATGAACCAACGGCATCAATATCAGGATTTTCTTGTAAAAATTTTATTTGCTTTTCAAATCTTTCAGGCTTTGCAATATCATCTGAATCCATAATTGCAATAATATCATGAGATGTTTTCTCTACTGAAAGCTTCCTTGCGGCTCCTGCACCTCTATTCTTATCAAGTTCGATTATTTTAAACAATCTTGGGTATTTATTAACAAAACTTGTAATTAACTTGTTAAGTTCATTTGTTAAAGGCCCATCTTTACATATTAAAATTTCATCAGGTTTTAGGCTTTGATTTAAAATACTATTTATAGCTTGTTCAAAATATTCAGGTTTTTCTTTAAAATAAATTGGAATTAAAACACTAAATTTTAAAGTATTTTTATTAGCTATCAACTCATCATATATCATTACTTTCCCTTATACATAATTTGATTGACATAATAAATGCTAATACAACGATATTGCCATAGGCAACCCGATAAGTTAATTTGTTTACATTTGATTACTTCATAGATATCAAATTAATGCCTTGTTGCCGCTATCTTACAGATGTCGTAGTTACAAAAAAAAATTTTACAAAACGGCAATTCGTTAAACCAAAATCAATGGTAATTTATATATATACTTTATGTTAAATTATAAGATAACCGTAAATAAAAATTGTGGATATTCTGCAAAATCAATGGGGCAAAATTAAAGATAAAATATAAAAAAATGTTTTACAGGTTTAACATTTGCAGTGCTTTACAGTATTTTCATAAGTAATATTAAGATAATTTTTTTTCACTTATTATTGAAAGTTAGTTAATTATAAAAAAATAATTCTCCGTAAACGCGCAAACTATTTTTTGTTTTTTGTTTAAGCAATCAAGAAATTATTTGAGGAGAATATCATGCAAGTCAATTTTAACTGTAATTTATTTATTCCGAAGTATTCCAATCTGTCGGGAGCCAATGCTTTCAGACAGCAAAATGAAGCTGCTCAAAATGACAGATTGATAGTTCATAATCAAAAGCGGGTTAATACTGTGCAATTCAATATAAGCTTTGCAGGAAGAGTTCTTCTGGCAATTCTTGACGGTTTTGGAATCGATAAGCCTGACAGATCACCGGATGAAAAACGTAATCCGATAACTCGGGCTAACGTTCCGAATATTATGAATTTGATGAAGTCTAATCCTTACAAGGAGCTTCACGCTTCAGGTTGGGAAGTAGGACTACCTAAAGGACAAATGGGGAACTCTGAAGTCGGGCATCTTAATTTGGGCGCTGGAAGAATTGTTGATCAAGATATAACAATTATTGATAAAGCTATAGAAAGCGGTGCTATTTATGAAAATCAAGTGCTCCTTCAAGCAATGAATAATGCTAAGATTACTGATGAAAACGGTATTCAGACAAGGTCTCTGCACTTAATGGGGCTTGTTAGTAACGGTGGAGTGCACAGTCATAACAACCACTTAAAAGCTCTGATTAGGATGGCGAAAAAAGAAGGCATAAAGAACGTATACGTCCATGCCTTCCTTGACGGCAGAGATACTCCCCCGAGGAGTGCTGTGGGTTATGTTAATGAAATTAATGAAGTCCTTAAAGAATGCGGTTACGGAGAGGTTTCTTCAGTGATGGGTAGATATTACGCTATGGACAGAGATAACAGATGGGATAGAGTTGAAAAAGCATATAAAAATCTGACAGAAGTAACAGACGATACAGCTGAAACTGCCGAGCAGGCAATCACTAATTTTTACACAAATGCCGCTAAAGGCGATGAATTTGTATTGCCTACGGCAATTGGAAATGACGAAATAGTTAAAAAATCAAGAGTTAAGAGCAATGATTCTGTTATTTTCTTTAATTTCAGGTCGGATAGAGCAAGGGAGCTGACAAGAGCTCTTACTGACGAAAAGTTTAACGAATTTCCCACAAAAGTCAGCGGTCTGTCTTATGTATGTATGACTAAATATGATAACAGTTTTAATCTCCCAATTGCTTTCCCGAAAGAAGACGTGGTAAATACATTGGGAGAGGTTATCTCTAAAAAAGGAATAAAACAATTCCGAACTGCTGAAAGTGAAAAAAATCCTCATATCACATTTTTCTTCAACGGCGGTAAAGAGCTGCAGTTTCCAAATGAAGAAAGACAAGTTGTTCCGTCCCCAAAAGTTGCTACATATGACTTGCAACCTGAAATGAGTGCGGTTGAAGTAAAAGATAACGTAATAGATGCTTTGAGAAACCAAAAGGATAAAGACTTTATTCTTGTAAATTTTGCCAATCCTGATATGGTCGGGCATACAGGCAGCTATGAAGCAACGGAAAATGCGTTGAAAACAGTTGATAAGTGTATTAAAGAAATTGCCGATGCTGCCGAAGAAACTCAAACAACGATGATTATTACTGCAGACCACGGTAATGCCGAAAAAATGAAAGACGAAAAGGGAAAACCGCACACTGCACATACGACCAACCCTGTACCGTTTGTACTTATCGATAATGCGGGCGAATCAGACAGGAATATTGAACTTAGAAAAAACGGATGTCTGGCTGATGTTGCACCAACTGTTCTTGAGCTAATGGATTTGGAGCAGCCTGTCGAAATGACAGGTAAATCATTAATTATTTAAGTTTTAAAATATATACTGATATGTTACATTTCTTTATAAAGCCTGTAGGTTTTTATTATTGGACTTTATAACCCTAAACAATTAGCAGGCTTATGTTCAAGGTTTAAAAGTATTCGTTGAATCTGTTTATAAATAGCATATATTCCATGTATTAAATGTATATGAAATAATGATATAATTGATGAAATTATGTAATTTTAGAAATCATTAGCATTTTGACTAATAAAAATCAAAGAGAAAGACAGTTCATAGGTACCGGTTATGTTTGAAAAATTCAGGGTTTTAGTTATTGATGATCAGGAAATTTTGTTTTCAGTAATAAAAAAAACGTTATCCATCTTGGACATAAAGCATGTTGATTATGCTCCCAGCGGAATAATAGGTTTGGAGATGGCGTCAAAGATGAACTACAACCTTATTACCTGTGATATAACAATGCCGGGGATTGACGGTATAGAAACCGCCAAACAAATTTTTAAACATAACCCCAATCAAAAACTTCTTATGATTACTGCAATCGGACAGGAAGAATATATCAGAAAAGCTATTGAAGCAGGAGTAAGACATTATCTGTTAAAACCCTTTACATCACAGGATCTGGTCATTAAAGTACGCAACATTTTAAAGTAAACATAATCTTGGGAGAATATCACTTTGGATAATATTAATGTAGATGAATTGCTTAAGAAAATTCTGGAGGAAGCGGATTTTGCAAACTGCAAAACTCCTGATTTTGAGGAGTTTTTACCTGAATTTGTTTCTAAGGCATTGGAAAATCTGGATTTAATTGATGAGAATATAAAATTACTGGAAGATAATATAGGTAATGAACAAGCTATACTTGATATTTTTAATGAAATGTTTCGTTATTATCACAATATAAAAGGTTCTTCCAGTTTGGTCGGTCAATATACCATTCAAAAAATTGCTCATCAGACTGAAACTTTAATGGTATCCTGCAATGAATCTGTTGTTCCAACTGATAAAGAAACAATTTCTTTAATCAAAACTTCTACGAGGCTAATAAGAAAAATCTGTAACGATATTTCTTTGAATGCAAATGATGAATTTACTAACGGAATCTTTAATCATCTTAAGGAAATTGACGATGTTATTTATCAGGACGGCTGTGAAGACGAGGTAATAGTTAAAGATAAAGAATATTTAACGTATAAAATTAACTGTGAATTGTTGCTGGAATTTAAGCCTGAAATTGAAGAAGATTTAAAGGTTATTGAGCAAAAAACTGAACAGCTGAGCAAAAATCCTGATAAAAAGATATTGAACAGCGTATATAGGGCAGTCCATACTATAAACGGAATTGCCGGTTATTCTGGGCAGATGCTGATAAAAAGAATTTCTTACGAGCTGGAAGTTCTTTTAGAAGCATGCCGGCGAGATGAAATTGCAATAAACGATAAAATTATTGCGCTCATCTATAACTCAGTATCTTTTATAAGAGGTATATGTGATGATTTTAGCCTGATTAAAGATGAAAGTTTCTTAAACAAAATACTTAATCATCTTGAGAGTATGAAAGTTTCGAATTTCAAAAAGGAATTTACCATTGATAATGAGTTTTGGCAGGATTTTATTTCGGAAACAAAAGAGCATATTGAGGCAATAGAAGCAAACGTTCAGCATATTGAAAGGGATGCAACCAATCTCAAAGTAATAAATGCCATTTTCAGGGCTTTCCATACAATTAAAGGTTTAGCAGGTTTCGTTAATCAAAATTTAATTCAGGAAATAGCACATAAAACCGAAACTGTCCTTGATGGCTGTATGAAAGGTGCTATTAAAATTAATAATACTTTGATAGACGTTATTTTAAGTTCAACTGATTGCATACGGCAAATATGCAGTGATATTTCTTTAAACAGGAACCAATCTTTCCTTAATATGATTAATGAACATCTTAAACTATTGGAAGATATTCAAGCATCGGCTGATGAGATGCAACCCAATAATAATGAAACAGAAAAAAAACTTGAAGTTCAAAGAGATAACTATAATAAATTAATGAAAGAAAATTTGAATTTCAAAGAAGAGTCAGACTCTATTAATGTTAATGAAAATTCTAAAGAACGTTATTCATTTGATGCGGTTAGGATTCCAAAAAATAAAATTGAAAAACTCTCTGAAAATATCGACGAGATTATTAAAATTCAAGCATGTATTGATAAAGAAGCATTTCAATGCAGTTCGTCGGGCGTTCTTTATAATAATATAAAGGCTCTGACGAGGAAATTAAAGATTCTGAAAGATATAGCCATAACCATAAAAACAGTTTCGCTTGAGTCTGCTTTCCAGAAAATCAAACGTATTGCTGAAGATACAATGTTTGAACTTAAAAAGGAGATTAATTTCTCGCTGTCCGGTGAGGATATTGAAATAGACAGGCAGGTTGCCGATAAAATTTTGGATCCGTTGATTCATATTGTCAGAAATGCTGTAGCGCACGGAATCGAAAATTCTGAGGTTCGCAAAAACCTTGGAAAATCACCGACAGGAAATATCAAAGTTTCTGCATACAGCAAAAACGGGAAGATTATTATTAATGTTGTTGATGACGGAAAGGGGCTGGATACAGATAAAATTTACAAAAAAGCAGTTCAGAAGAATTTGGTTACTACCGATAGAAATTATAGTGAAAATGAAATTATTGAGTTTATTTTTAACCCCGGTTTTACCACAGCTGAGTCGGTTGACAGTGTTTCAGGCAGAGGGGTTGGGATGGATGTAGTCAAAACTGAAATACAAAAAATGAACGGAGAGATAAGTATTAAGTCAAAGCTTAATGAAGGATCAACATTTACCATGATAATACCCACGGATAATGCAGTCATCAACGGTGCTGTCACTGACATTCAGGGTACTATTTATATAATCCCTTTAGTAAATATTAAACAGGTTTTAAATCCGACTGACGACAATTGGAGCAAAGAACTAAACAGATATCCGCAATTTGTTTTAAATGATGAAATAATCCCTACCGTTTACATTTCTGATTTTTTGGGAACAGAAAATTATGAATCAGAAAATGAAATAGTTATTTTATTGGAATTTAACGGTGAGATTAAGGCTCTACCTGCTAAAAAGATTATTGAAAACAAAAAAGTGCTTGTAAAACCTCAGGAAGAAGATTTTATAAAGTTGGATTTTGTTGCGGGAATTTCAATTTTGGAAGATGATGAGCCCTGTCTGGTCTTGGATGTTGAAAACTTATTTAACACCTGATTAACACAATTGTAAGGACGATATATTTGAATAAGTATAATATTGAAGTAATAATAAGCTGAACAGGAGATACACAAGATGAGAAGTTTAATTGTTGACGATGATTTCACTTGCAGAAGGATTTTGCAGGCATATTTGTCTAAGTATGGCGAGTGTCATATTGCAGTAAACGGGCAGGAGGCTATTGAAGCATTTAAGGCTTCTATTGAAGACAATTCTCCATATGATGTAATAACTCTAGATATTATGATGCCGGAGTGTAATGGACATGACGTTCTTAAAACCATCAGGGAAATTGAAGAAGAATTTAATATTTACGGCAGTGACAGTGTAAAAATAATAATGACAACAGCTTTAGGTGATTCTGAAAATATTCGCCACGCTTTTAGAGAACAGTGTGAGGGGTATCTGGTCAAACCCATTGATAAAGACAGTCTGGTAGCAAAATTGATTGAATTTGGTCTCATAGAAGAATCCTAAGTTTGGTCTGCCGTTAAAATGAAAGAATCGTATAATAGATGAATTCAAATTCTTTAAAATTAAGCATAATTCTTAGTATATCGGCTACACTCTTTTTTACGGTTTTGATAATCGGGTATATCAGCATTTTTTCCAGTGAACGAATCATTTCAACCATGGCGAAAAAAATGCTCACTGTAAATGCTGCTAATATTTCCAAGGAAATTTACAATGAACTTAAACAGGTTGAGAAAAACGTAAATCTTTTGGGGAGTTTTGTACTTGATGTGAGTTCAATCAACAGTACAAATGATTTAAAAAAATTAAAAAGCTTTTCTAATCTTGAAAAAACATATTCAAAAATCAGGAATATACCGAAAAAACTGGGTGATAATACTAATATGTGTGTGGGGGCATATTTTTACTACAATCTAGATTATGCCGGTTATTATGACGGAGCTTGGTTTGTTAAGGAAGATGGGAATTTTAAAAGAAAGATTACTAATTTAATTTATAATTCACAGGATGATCCGTGGTATTTTCAACCTGTTATTGATAAGGGGGGTGTTTGGAGTAAACCTTATTTTGATACCAGTCTTAAAATTGATATGATTACATATTCCGTACCTTTTTATAGAAACGGAAATTTAATAGGCGTTGCCGGTATGGATATAACTCTGGATGAGTTGAACAAAAGGTTAAAAGATATTCGCATTTACAAGACCACAGACGCATTTATTATAGATGCAAAATACAATTTTATTGCGGGAGATATATACAAAACAGGTGATAATCTTCTTCTAACAAGAGACGGGTTTTATAAATTTTTGGTAATGCCGTTAATCTTTCAGAAAAACGGTTTTGTTGAATATAACGATGAAGGGATAAAGAAAATAGTATCGTTTACAACTCTTCCTAACGGTTTTATTCTTCTTATAAGTGCGCCTGTCTCGGAAATACTTTCCGAGATGAACAATATGACTTATTTAATGGTTATGGTAATAACGGCAATAATGGCTTTTGGTTGTTTTATCGCATTTAAAGTATCAGAAACTATATCCAGTCCCGTAATTGACAAGCTTCTTGAAGGAAAGGCTCAACTACAGGCTATACTTGATAATTTGCCGTATTCAGCTTGGCTGAAAGATGAAAATGGAGTATTTATAGCTGTTAATCAAAATTTCCTTAAAAGTATGAATATGCAAGAAAAACAAATTGTGGGGAAACTCGAAACAGAAATAAAAACCGACTCGCCGGCTAAGATTTTTTGGGAAAACGATTCGGATGTAATGAAATCAAAGAAACCTTGGTATGAAGAAGTGCAGATTCCTGCCAAGGAGCATAAAATTTGGTATGAAGTTATCAAAACTCCTATTTATGACCAATTTGGCAATCTCGCCGGCATAACAGGAATTGCGCGTGATATTACAAAACGAAAGAAAAACGAAGAAGCTATAATTGCTGCAAGAGATTTAGCTGAAGCAGCAAACAGGTCAAAAAGCGAATTTTTGGCTAATATGAGTCACGAAATACGAACTCCTATGAACGGTGTTATAGGTTTCTTGCAACTGTTGTCTGAGACTAAAATTGATGCAGAGCAAACTGAATTTATTAATGAAGCCAAAAAATCTTCGGAAGCCTTATTAAGCATAATAAATGACATTTTAGACGTTTCTAAAATGGAAGCGGGTAAAATGATGATGGAAAAAATAATTTTTGACCTTCCTTCTACGGTTGAAGATGTTGCTGTTTTGTCAATTTATGCCGCAACTCAAAAGGGAATAGAAATCAATGCTTTGATTTATTCCGATGTACCTCAGAAAGTAAGCGGTGATCCGATTAGGTTAAAGCAGGTATTAAACAATCTTGTCAGTAATGCGGTTAAATTCACTAAAACAGGCGAAATTAGTATTACCGTTAAATTGGTTTCTGAAGATAAAGATACGGTTACTGTTAATTTTGACGTAAAAGACACCGGCATTGGAATTTCTGACAGCGCAAAAGAAAAAATATTTGAAGCATTTACACAAGCAGATGCATCGGCAACCAGAAAATTTGGCGGTACCGGGCTTGGATTAACAATTTCCAAAAAAATTGTCGAAATGATGAACGGAAAAATATCATTGACCAGCAAACTGGGAGAAGGTTCTACATTCTCATTTACTGCACAGTTTGCGAAATGCGGCAAATCTGCCGATGTTAATACTGTTAAATATCAAAAATCATTAAAAGGTTCAAAAATTCTTATAGTTGATGATAATCCGACAAATTTGAAAATAATACGCTATTACCTTGAAGAAAACGGATGTGTCGTTTTTGAAGCCACTTCTGCTGATGAAGCTATGGAAGTTCTAAGCGTTGAGAAGGGCTTTAGCGTTGCAATCCTCGATTTTAACATGCCGGACAAAGATGGTTTTGAGCTGGCCAAACTTATTAAATCCAATGAATTAACCAGAAACGTTTCTCTAATTTTACTCACTTCACTGGCTCGCAGAGGGGATTCTGCTGTTGCCAAAAAATGCGGATTCTCAGGCTATTTAACTAAACCGGTGAAGAAAAAAGATTTATTAAACTGTGTCCTGTTGACTTTGGAAGCAAAAGATAATATTCACGAAATAGCAAGCGATATTCTTGTTACTAAGCATACAATTAAAGAATACAAATATAATACTAAAATCAAAATTCTTCTTGCCGAAGACAACGAAGTTAACCAGAAACTCGCGGTAAAACTGTTGAATATGGCCGGATTTAATTGCGATATTGCTGGAGATGGACAGGCTGCAGTTGAAGCATACAAAAAGAAATCATATGATCTTATACTTATGGATTGTCAAATGCCTATTATGGACGGATTTGAAGCATCACGTTCCATTAGAGAGTATGAAAAAACACAAAAATCCGACGGGAAAAAACCGAAACATATTCCTATTATTGCATTGACTGCAAATGTTTTAGAAGTAGACATTCAAAGCTGCTTGGATTCCGGAATGGATGATTATTTGTCTAAACCGATAGATTCTAAAAAACTTATTGAATTAATAAAGAAATATTCCGGTTTTGCACATATTGAAGCTGTTGCCGACATAGAACAGAATAAAGAAGCTCTTCAGGATAGCAAAGACATGGTGCAGATTATTATGGATGCTCATGGTTTCCAGAGGATTGACGCACAAAATCTCTTAAATGATTATTTGGCAATTCTCCCTGAAAATATTGAAAAACTGGAAAATGCAGAAAAAACCGATGATTTCAAAACCATTCATTCAGTTGCTCATTTTTTGAAAGGCTCAAGCGCAAATTTAAGGATTCAAAAATTAACGGAATATTCAACAGAGCTTGAAACAGCAGGTAAAAATGAAGATAAAGCGCTGTGTTCTTCGCTTATACAATCCATGAAAAAATATATACAAGGATTACTGAATCCTTAAATTTTTTATACGAAATACGAACTATATACTCAATATTCATTAACGGATATAATTAACTGTATGTTAATTTCAACTTTTGTTTTATGAGAAATTCCAGAGTATGAAAAAAATATTAGTTGCCGATGACTCTTCAACAATGAGAAATTTTCTCAGGAGGACTCTAACCAAATCAGGGTATGATGTCGTAGGGGAAGCTGATGACGGTTTTAAAGCTATTGAACTGTATGAAAAATTAAGACCGGATCTGTTGATAGTTGATGTTATTATGCCTGAATTAAGCGGTTTGGAAGTAGTAAGGCAGATAATTGAGCTTAATGCGGATGCAAAAATCATTGTTTGTACTTCAATGGGACAGCATTATCACAGAGAAGAAGCCGTAAAATCCGGTATATCAGGCTATATTGTAAAACCGTTTGTTCCTGAGGAAATTATTGAGGCAGTTGAAAAAATTATCTAAAATATTTTTAATCAACTTTTAGCAACTTGATTAAGTCCATTGCAGATTTTATGGATTGGAGCATACTTTCGTAATTGGCAATATTTTTGCCTGCTATGTCAAATGCAGTTCCATGTGCAGGTGATGTCCTAATAATCGGAAGATTAATTGTCATATTCACTGACTTATTCCTTGCCAGCAGCTTAAGAGGAATTAATGCCTGATCATGGTACATACAAATGTATGCATCAAAGGAAACTCCTTTGCCTGAATGATATTCTTGAGCTGTTTTTGCCCAAATGCCGTCAGCAGGATATGGTCCGTCGATTAAAATATTATGTTTTTTTCGCAGTTTGTTAACTGCAGGAATGATTATTTTAGCTTCTTCAATACCCATTGAACCATTTTCGCCTGAGTGCGGGTTCATTGAACATATAGCCAGTTTTGGGTTATTAATTTTAAAAAGGCTTTTTAATGAATTGTTCAAAATTAGAGTTGTACTAATAATTTTATCTTCAGTAACGAATTTGGGTACATCTTTGAGTGCAATGTGTCTGGTTAATAATAATACTCTTAGTCCATCTGCAACAAAAAGCATTTGAGCCTCATCTTCAGGGGCAATGAGTGTATTTAAAATTTCAGTCTGACCTGAAAAATTGTAGCCTGCCATGTGAAGTGCTGCTTTAGATAATGGAGCGGTTACTATGGCTGATATTTCGTTTTTTTTTGCCATTTCGCAAGCCGTTTCCAAGCATTTATAGGCAAGTCTTCCGCTTTCTAAGCAATTTTGTCCGATTATTATCTTTGTCAAATCGCAAGGCAAGTCAATTATCTGAATTTTATTGCTGAGATTTATGCCTGTGTTTTTTTCAGTCTGTTTAAAAATGGTCTTATTGCCGATGAGAATTAAATTATCATCTACCGTTTTAAGTTTATTCAGCGCTTTTAATATAACTTCCGGACCTATCCCTGAAGGATCGCCCATTGTTACGGCAATTTTTTTAGACATTATTTTTCTTCCTGATGTCTTTTGAAATATCTTAAAATTTCAACCAGAGTGTTAGGAGTACCAAGATTTCCGGATTTAGTGACAATCCACTGAGCCTTATGGTCTAAGCACAGTGGGATAGCCTTGTCTACCTCGTCAATAAGTTGTAATTGCTTGCTGTTGATGGCATTACATGACTTGTATGCTGTTTCTCCTCCGATTAAAACAAGAATAAGGTTTTCATTTTCAACAATAATACCGGTTAAAGTAGCCAGAAAGTCACTGATTATTTCGGTAATATTAGCTGAACTCAACCCTTTTCTGTCGGCGAATTCTATTATCCTGTTTATGTTACCGTCAAGAGGAGCTGAGTGGACAAGTACAATCTTGTCGGAGTGCAAATGACTGCTGACTCTGTTAATTAGCTCGCCGGTCGGTTCCGTTAATATTTGTTCCGGTAAAAGTTCTATAAAATGAGGTTCAAATTCGTCCGATTCCATTAATCTCTTAATTTGAAGACGTGTAACTTCAGTAGTGCTTCCGCTGACAATTAGACAAGGCAAATCCGGTATAACTTTCTGAATATGCTGTGATTTCATATCAGGTAGCCAACATTTAGTCATTGCCTGTGCCAGACCTGCTGAACCGCAGGGCAGAATTGTGTAACCGGATTTATTTACGGCAAGAGCAACCTGTTCCAGATCGGTTGTTGAAGCAGCATCGATTGCAATTAATTTCTTGCCGTTTTTAACCTGTTCATTCAATGCGCTCAATATTGGTCCTGCACCCTTCATTACAGTCATAAGTTCAATATGACCTGTTATTTCTTTATTATCGGTTTGCTGTGAAAGTAATGCAGGTATATTTGACTGGGAAATAGGGGCTTTGGGATCTCGTGCAAATTCGGTTCTTTCTAGCGGTATTCCTTTCAAAAGGTGATAACCGCCGACCGTTATTCTTCCTTCAGTTGGGAATGCCGGTACTATCACAGCCGCATCCCACTCGAGGGCATTGATAATTGCAAGAGCTTCCTGCGCAATATTGCCTCTTAAAGTGGAATCAAGCTTTTTATATACGTGTTCAACTTTGAGATTTTCGACAATGGTTTTAGCAGCTTGATGTACTGTCTGATAGGCGGTCTGCGAGTCTACATGCCTTGTTTCCGTTGATAATGCCCATGCATGAGTATTGGCAATGCCTCTTGGGATTTCATTATAATCGAACAATATTTGTGTATTGCAACCGCTCAAATGAAACTGAAGTGCTGTATCATTTGCGCCCGTAAGATCATCGGCTATAATGCCTATTGTTCCGGTAGTTAGTGTCATAATTAAGCCGGAATTTCTTCTCTTCTGCCACCCATAAGCCTTATATTAGTGGCTCTGATGATAAATCTTTCTCTTGATGAACCTGAGGAATCTGTCCATTTGCTCAAATCTAGCCTGCCTTCAATTCCGACAAGCGAACCTTTTTTTACATATTCTCCGGCAATTTCAGCATTTTTATCCCAAAGTTCGATATTAAACCAGTCAGTTTTTTCGCCTTCTTTAGACCATCTGTTGACCGCTATGCTGAATGTCGTTTTTACCTTGCCGGATTCAAAATATTTCATTTCGGGATCTTGCCCGACTCTTCCTACTATTACGACTGAATTAATCATTTGTACCTCAACATTCTTCGTGTTTAATGTTAGCACAAGCACTAACAAATTATAACTTAGTAAAATGAATTATAATTATTTGAATTTATTCAATTTTACAGCGGTCGAGTTATTTATACATTAAATTAACATTTTTTTACATTAATTCAATTTTCTCTTATGCCTTAAGGACTAGGCATTTTCAAAAAACAGATTGTTTAAAATAGTTTACAGGTTTTTAAATATTAGACAGTCGGTACAATAGCAAATCAAATTTTAATATGAAAAAATACGAATACTATAAAATTAATTGCCCTTTAAGATTAAAACATAATGGTTAGTACAAATTGGATTTCATAAAACAAGACAAGTGATATTTGTAACGCTTTAATGAGTGTGAGTAGTATTCTGAGGAGGTAATTTGTAATGAGCACAGCGGAAACGATTAGTATTTCCGGATTAATTAATAAAATTAACAAAAGCAAAGATAATAATGAAACAATATCTGATCCGTTTTGGATATCAAAACATTATAATTTTTTAAATACTAAACCGATACAATGGTTTTTAAAAAGATTTTTGGATATAGCCGGAACAACTGTCGGGTTGTTTTTAATAATGCCCTTATTTATGTTAATCGCTCTTGCAATAAAACTTGAATCTAGAGGACCGATTTTTTTCAAACAAAAAAGAATAGGACTTAACGGAAATGAGTTTTATATGTACAAATTCCGAAGCATGGTTGTTGACGCTGAAACCAGACTCGATGAAATAAAACATTTAAACGAAACTAATGACGGAATGTTTAAATTATTCAATGATCCACGAGTAACAAAGGTAGGCAGATTTCTGAGAAAATACAGTCTTGATGAGCTTCCTCAATTGTTGAACGTTATCAGAGGTGAAATGAGTCTGGTTGGTCCGAGACCTCCAATAAAAAAAGAGCTGAAAGTTTATAAAAACTGGCATTATATCAGATTTGCAACTTTGCCGGGATTAACCGGAATGTGGCAGGTGAGCGGTCGCTCAAGGATTAAGGACTTTGATAATGTTGTGAAGCTTGATTATATGTACATTGATACTTGGAATTTTCTTCTGGATATAAAAATATTATTTAAGACTTTGCCTATTGTCATTCTGGGCAAGGATTCAGCTTAATGATAACCCACATTATCTATCCCATTTTTGAGCACTTATCCATGTTGATAATGTGCTTCTTTTTTTTTTCGTTATAATTAAACGTAAAATAAAGTCTGTTCCAATAATTACAGCTGCTTATTGTTGCCAAGAAGGAATGAATGAATGGAACTTATATGGCATAAAGTGTTGACAAAAGAAATACCGCTGAACGAAGCAGTAGAGAGTATTATGTCTGCATCGGCAGTTGATGCTATCCTAACGGAAACAGCCAAGAAATTGATAATTGAACATTATTTTGAAGAATTCAATTTTAATGATATAGACTTTTCTGCGCACAGGGATAAGATTTTCGAAAACTTCTGCGCTTCCCAAAACATCCATAATAATGAACAATTTGAGCAATTTTTAAAAAATAATAATATCAGCAAAGACATTCTGCTTGAGAAGCTCATTTATAATGAAAAACTTGAAAAATTAAAGAGAACTGTTATTAACAAGCAGGATGTTAATGAGATTTTTTTGAGAGAAAAAGCCAAGGCGGATACAGTTCTTTTTCAGACTTTGAATTTAAAGAGTGAAGAACTGGCATGGGAGCTTTATTACAGAATTAAAGACGATGGGGCGGATTTTTATCAGATTGCTCAGAATTATTCCGTATCGGCGGAAGGTAAAAATGGCGGAATAGTTGGACCTGTTTCATTGAATACTCTAAATGCCGAACTTAAATCAAAATTAAGCAGACTTCAGAACGGTCAGATAGCGGAACCATTCACTTTGAACGGTAAAACTTACATGGTTGTGAGAATGCTGCGGAAAGATACCGCAGGATTAAGCAAGGAAAAAGAAAGAGTTTTGCTTAATGAATTATTTGAAAAATGGCTTACTACTCAGTTAAATATTGCCAAAAAAGAAGATTTAGCAGTTAATAAAGCATAATAAGAGGATTTAATGGTGGATAATGGTTTAAGAAATGTTTCTGTTGGCAGTCCGGACTATTTATTTTCGGACAGTACGGAATTCAAATTTTCGCCGGGTAAAAGAATTAGCGGCTTTGAAGGAGCTTCTGACAGAATTTGTTTTATTAAGTCCGGTAAGATTAGAATCCTTAAACCTTCTGACGAAGGAGACTACACGGTTTCTTTTATAAACGAAGGCGAATTATGGGATTTTACGGTTGATGATTATAAATATCTTGCATCAGAAGCAACAGTTATCTTTGAAATTCTGTTGGATGAAGTTTTGAAACGTGAGGACTTAAAAAGAGCATACGATTTTTATTTAAATAAACTTGATGAACTCAGAAATACAAATAATCAAAGAGAAAAAGTCCCATTTCTAAATAATGAAGGTTTTGAATCAACATCAACCGGACTTTCCGGTTCATTTAACCCATCTGATATTCTGGATGCGCTTTTTGAGTACTACAAATTTCCGAACAAAAATCACAACTGTCCGATAGAAAGTCTTGAAGATTTGAGAAGTCTTCTTAAAGATTTAGATTTCAGAGCTGTTTCCAGAAAAGTTGAATGGAAACAGCTGTTAAATACAAATTTTCCGTTTGTTCTTGAAAACAAAGACGGCGGGTTAATATGGATTACCGGCAGAAAAGGAAATGCGCTGATTGAGGGGTTAACAAACGAAAGATTTTTGCCTGAAGATGTTTCACCAAATGAAAAACTTAATCTTTTAAAAATTGAAAGAGCACCTAGAAGCGATGTTGTTGAACAAGAAGAACCCTTTAGTACCCTTTGGTATATGAATCTTTACAAACGAAATGCTGATATAACGCTACAAATGGTAATAGCATCCTTCTTAATTCAGCTGTTTGCTCTTGGTATGCCGATATTTTATATCGTCATATTTGACCGAGTATTCGGACGACAAAATATTTCGGCTCTGGATGTTATGTCTGTCGGTATGATTATGATTTTGACATTTGATATAGCGGTCAAATCTGTCAGGTCGTTTGTATTGGCGAATTTTCTCGAAAACATAGATAAATTGAGTTTCAAAAGTTTTCTTAAGAGAATTTTTGCGCTGCCACTGGATACAGTATCTGGTGATATTAAAAACCACATTGAAAAATTTGCGGAAATTTCAAAAATCAATTATGCGTATGCATACACAACACTGCTTTCATCATTGGATCTTGGTTTGTCGCTTATTATGGTTGTAATTTTGTTCATGTTAAATGTAAAACTTGCCTTTATTTCACTTTCTCCTATTATTCCCATTGCATTGATAGTCTTCTTTATTATGCCTATGCAAAAAGCCAGATTGATGCAGTCGGGCAAGAATCAGCGAAACAGCCAGATTAAGCTTCAGGAAGCGGTATCTAATATAGAAACCGTTAAATCAGTCAGTGCTGAATGGACTATGATGAATTCCATCGGAAAAAATGTTAACGAATACGTTGAAAAAGATTTTATGTCGAGATTCAGCAATATTTCAGGGGGCAATTTACTGGGAACGGTGGGCAGCCTCGGTTATCTTGCAACATTATATTTCGGTGCTTACGAAGTTCTTATGGGGCATACTACATACGGTGTATATCTTGCTATAAGTATGATGGGGAGGAATTTCATCGGATCTTTTCAGAGAATGCTGACCTCTTTCCAGCTTTTTCAGGAAACTATGCCTCTAAGACAGGAATTGAAGAACCTTTACACAATTGCATTACCTTCAGAAGACGAAGGAAGAGGCATATTTCTGAGAAACATAAAGGGAGATATAGAATTTTCGGATGTTTATTTCCGTTATTCTCAGGATTCTAATTTTATATTGAATAACGTAAACCTCAGTATCAAACAAGGTGAGAAGATTGTTTTAACAGGCAAAAGCGGTTCCGGTAAAAGCACATTGATAAGGCTTCTTCAGGGATTATATAAGCCTGTATCGGGGGAAATTTCCATAGACGGGTATAATATACAAACAATTGATCATGAATTACTCAGATATTCCGTTGGAACAGTTATTCAGCGTCCGGCTATTTTCTCGGGGACGATTAAAGAAAATATTATGCTCAGTACTCCCGATTCATCAATGGAAAATCTTTTAAATGCTGTTTCTCTTGCAAAACTTGACAGCTTTATTTCAAAACTTCCAAACGGACTTAATACTAATTTGATTTCGGGGGGACTTAATATTTCAGGAGGTCAAGCTGCAAAAATAGCCTTAGCCAGAGTTCTGATAACAAATCCCGATATTTTAATTATTGATGAAACTTTAAATACTCTTGATTTTAACGAACAAATGTCAATATTTAAGTATTTATTGGAAAGGTACAAGCATAAAACCTGCATATTTGTGACGGACTTTTTGCCTGCACATCAATGGTCAGATAGAATTGTTGTATTGAATGAAGGATTTGTTGCAGAAGAAGGTAAATACTCGGACTTGATTTCATCAAAGGGTTATTATTATCATCTTTACAGCATTCAGCAGGGGGTTTATAAGTAAATTCTAAAATGTACAAATAACGGATACTTGAGGAATTATTATAATGATTGACGAAAGACAAACTCAATTTCAAAAAACAAGAAGTTTTTATATTTCACTTTCTTTTCTTTTAGCCTTGTTTATCACTGTTACAGGTTTATTAATCTGGGGATGGTTCGGAAGAATGGATGAAGCTGTCCCAGGTGTTGGACAGATTATGCCTGACGGAAGACTGAACAAAGTTACTTCGCCTTATAACGGCATTGTTTATAGAGTGTATGTAAAGCCCGATCAGGAAGTTAAAAAAGGACAAGTGCTGGTTGAGCTTGATCCGGAGATGACGCTTATTGAACAGAGAGGTGTCTCTCAACAGTTAAATTTACTCATGCAGGAGTCTAATGCCTTGAGAATGGCATATGCCAATAAAAAGGCATACTCAGATGGAAGTGTGTCTTCAGCATGGCTAAGAGCAGCTCAAAATGAATATCAAAATGATATTGAAGCTGCAAAAATGAATATGACAAGGTTAAAACACGAATATGGGCAAGTAAAAGAAGAATTATTAAAGAATCAAAATCTTCTTCAAAAAGGCGAAGAACAATTGAGTTCATATAACAATTTATACGAACAAGGCGGATTATCAGAGAAAGATTTGAGAAATTATGAACAAAGGGTAATTGATTTGCGAGGTACTGTAGCTTCTTCTTCTGAAGAACTGAAAGCTAAAGAAATGGAACTGCTCCAATCTCAACGTGCTGTTGGAAAAATTTCAGGGAGTTATCAGAGGGACATTCTTGAAAAGCTTTCGGGGCATCAAAGAGATATAGCTCAAATAGCTACACAGGTTCAACAAGCCAGATTAAGCTCCAAACGCCAGCGTATTATTGCACCTTCGAACGGATATGTTAATGACTTAATTATTAGAAATCCGGGTGAAACAGTTGCTATGGGCGATACTTTGATGACGATAGTACCCGAAGGAGCCGGATTGGTTGCTGAAATCAAAGTCGGTAACAAGGATTTAAGTTATATTAAACCTGACCAGAAAGTTATATTAAGGATGGATGCCCTGCCCTATCAGCAATTCGGGAAAATGACTGGAAAGGTGTTATCCGTTTCTCCGTCAACTATGATCGATGAAAATAACAGACCCTATTATATGGTCAGGGTTAAACCTGATACAATTTTTCTTACTAACCGACGAGGTAATGGGCATTATATTAAATCCGGTATGACTGTAATGGCTGATTTCATCACACGAGATAAAAACATCCTTAGCTTCATTACAGAGCCGATTTCAGAAAATGTAGAAAAAGCGTTTAAAGAACCCTCAACAAGGCAGTGACAGTATTTTAAAAAATTATTTTACTGAGGCTAAGATTCTGTCGGGAGTTAAAATCCCCAGTTGGTACAAAAGTTCAATCTGAGCGGTATTGCTGTCAGAAAGGGATTTTTGATATTCCAGCCGTGCTTTTGACAAATCTGTAAGGGATTGCATAACTTCAAGGTTTATGCCAAATCCCACCTTGTACCTTGCATCAGCAATCCTGTATCCTTCTTCCGCTGCTGCCAGTTTATCTTTATTAACCTGAAGCTGCTCTTTGTAATATCTGCAATCATTATGCACTTTGTAGAGTTTGCTGTATGCTTCATTGAGTGCTTTTTGTTTGCTTAACACAGCTTCGGTAATCTTTTCCCGGTTAGCTTTAATGCTTTGAAACTTCTCCAGTCCCATATATTTGAGAACATCAAGATTTATATATAAAGAACCCTGTTTATAGGTGTCTAAATCTCCGGTTGACGAACCAACTTTTTTACCTGTATATCTGAGCTGGACATCCGGTACCAGATCTGCAACCGAATAAAGCAGCTGAGATTTAGCCATTTTAATTTCTTCATTTAACGCCTTTACATCTGCTCTGTTTGTTTCGGTAATTTTCAAAAGATCTTTTATATCTTTAGTACTTTCATCAAATGTGATTTCTTCATTGGAAAGTTTTTCGGGCTGAATTTTGCAAATAACCGGAAGGTTTAATAAAGTAATCAAATCGATTTCAGAACCTGATTTTTGATTTTCTGTATTTAAAACAACATTCTTTCTGTCTGCAAGCAGGGCTTTAGACTGCATAACATCGAGTCTAGTCCCGAAACCGTTTTGCATCCTCAGTTCATTAACTTTGAGTTGCTCTTCTGCTTCTTTCAAAGATTGTTTTGCCTGCTCAATATCCATATAATTCTTGTACCAGTTTATGTAGAGCTTGGCAGCATCGTAAAGTGCAGTTTGAAAAGTCCTGTCATAAGTGTCTTTATATTTGTTTACCTGACTTTTCATGAGTTTTATTCTGAAGACATGTTTAAATGACGGGGAGAAATTGTAGTCGCCGGTCAATCCGGGCTTTAGAGTATTTCTGTCTGTTGAAACAGGTTCGTTTAAAATTATTACGTCCTTTCCGCGAACTCTTTCCCCGTAAAACTGTGCGGAAAACGAAGGTAAAAACGGAGCATATGAAGCCCAGTAATAGTCTTTAGACTGTTTTACTTTTGATTGAGCAAGGTTAATATCCAAATTTTGTTCTTCCAGGAACTCTATAATAGTTTCAAGATTTAACACAACAGCTTCTTCAGGATTTGGGTTTTTTAAATACAATATAGGCGCTTCAAGTTGATTTTCTGCAAACTGATTTGAATCTGCGGGAATAAAATCTGTGGTTTGTTGGATGTTTTCATCCGATTTTGGCTTTGCCTCATCGGTTTGTACCTGAGAAAAAACTGTGCAATTAGTTCCTAAAAATACTGTGAAAATAATTACAGCCTTATATAACAAACATTTTTGCCGATGCTTTTTCATTTATATTTGACCTTATTAAAATCTCATCTTACAATTCTGATGTTTTGTAAATATTTCTTCAATCCCTACATTAACCTATTTTATATTTATTTTTAATTTAAGACAGTATTTATTACAGGACTGTAACAAATTGAATTTTTATGAACATTTTAAATAATGATGTATTAAATTTTTGGTTTCATATATGAATTCTTTTTGATGGGTGGAATTATTTAAAATATATAAAAACAATTTAAATAGAAGTTAATCTAAATATTTGCAAATCAATTTTTATATGCAGATATAAGTCTATTAGCGATGTATAAATAAAATTTATGAACTAAAATTATTTACGTTGAAATGTGAATAATTTATTTACAAGAAAAAGTCACGAGGAGGAGAACAATGGTTATTATCTATGGAACAAACGGCGACGATCATCTTGTTGGTACGCTATTTGGTGACAGAATTTATGGACTTGGTGGAAATGACATCATTGAAGGATCAGGTACAGGTGATTTATTATATGGAGGTACAGGTAACGATTATATTTACGGCGATTGCGGAAATGACTTCATTTATGGTGAAGACGGCGATGACAAACTTTACGGAGGAGACGGTAACGATATATTATGGGGAGGTTGCGGCAATGACGTGCTAAACGGCGGTGCAGGCAACGATATATTGCGAGGCGAGTCCGGAAATGATATTTTGGACGGTTTTGACGGAGCCGATAGAATGGAAGGAGGGACAGGAAATGATATCTATTATGTCGAAACCAAAACAGATAAAGTAATCGAGCTAGCCGATCAAGGTATCGATGAAGTAAATTCGACAGTCAGTTTTGTTCTCCCATCTCATGTCGAGAATTTGAATCTTATCGGAACAGAAGATACAAGAGGAACGGGAAATGAACTGGATAATATTATAAAAGGCAATACCGGAAATAACCAACTGGTCGGTAACTGCGGTGATGACACGCTGATTGGAGGTTTAGGCAATGATATTTATAAGGGTTATTTTGACGGTTCCGGTCATGACACAATAAAGGATGCAGGCGGCTGCCTGGACATACTTGACTTGTGCGGATGGTCTAATTGCGTTGATACAACGGGTGTTGACAGTAACGGTAACGGATTTCTTGATGCTTTGTTTATTGAAAACCTTACGTCGTTGGATACAGTCTTCATTCAAAATTATTATGATGACACGATTGCAGCCGGAAACGGTGCGGGTTTTATTGAATGCATAATTTATCCCGTTTAGTAAATATTGTTTAAATAATTTAAAATATAAAAATACTATTCTGATAATTTATTAGAATAGTATTTTGAATTAATATACAACAAATAAATCAAGTTTTAATAACAATATTTTACTCTATTAGTGATATAGAAATTGATTTTTTCAGTATAAAATACAACAAACATGTATATAACTATATAAATAATAGTTGTTTGTTGGTTATTTAAATTAAGAAAGGCAAAAGGAGGAAAGTATGGCACTTATTTTAGGAACGAATGGTGATGACACACTCTTTGGAATTATGGGTGAGACCAATAAGATTAAAGGGTTTGACGGTGACGATTATATTGTCGGCGGCGATAAAGCTGATTTGATTTACTGCGGAGCCGGTAATGACCGTGCAAACGGTGGTGACGGCAATGATTTTATTTGGGGCGGTGACGGTAATGACTATCTGAGAGGCGGTAACTCAAATGATATTATTTGGGGTGAAAACGGCAATGATTGGCTTCTTGGAGATGCAGGCGACGACACTTTGTATGGCGGAGAAGGGAATGATATTCTTGACGGCGGATCAAATAAGGACATGATGTACGGCGAAGCCGGCGATGATACTTATTATGTTGATATTGCTCTTGACGGTGTTCATGAAAATCCCGAAGAAGGACATGATCATGTATTATCTTCAATAAGTTATACACTTCCCTCAAATGTTGAAGATTTAACATTGACAGGTTCTGCCAACCTGAACGGAACAGGAAACGACCTAAATAACAATATCGGCGGAAACAGCGGTAATAATACTTTAATTGGAAATGCAGGGAACGATTGGCTTGAAGGCAGAGACGGCGATGATACCTATACAGGTTACTTTGACGGTTCCGGTCACGATACTATTTACGATACAAGCGGTTGTGATACTTTGAATTTGACCGGCTGGACAGGCGGATATACTACAGAATCTCAGGACGTTGATCAAAACGGATTTTATGATTCGTTGTTTATTGAAGCAAATAACCTGTATGAGGATTCCGTATTCATTGCAAATTACTATGACAATGCAACAAACGGTTTTGGTGCCGGATATATTGAAAACATAGTTTAAAAGTCTTATTAAATTCTGACAAATTCGACAGAAAGCCCTGAGAAATTCTCAGGGCTTTCCTGTTTGTATTTTGTAATTAAAGTCTATTCAACCGTGATTTCTTCGGTCAACAATTCATTTTCGTCTGCTTTATGAGAATTTCTGTAGCCGTAAGCGAAATAGATTATCAAACCAATGATTATCCAACCTGCAAACAATACCAGTGTCCTGTGCGGTACGCCCAGTATGATTAAACCTAAACAAACTACGATACCTGCTATTGGTGTAACCGGTGAAAACGGTACTTTAAATGCTCTTGGTCTGTCAGGATCAGTTTTTCTAAGTATCACAACGCCGAGACATACAATTAAAAATGCAGTCAGTGTGCCAATATTACAAAGTTCTGCTGCGGCATTTAAATCCAGGACCAATGTACCTGCTGCTACAAGAATACCGGCTGCAATCGTGATAATATGCGGAGTTCCGAATTTTGGGTGAACTGAAGAGAAAACTTTCGGCAGAAGTCTGTCTCTTGCCATTGCGAAAAGAATTCTTGTAGTTCCAAGCTGAAGTACAAGTAAAACTGATGTCAAACCTGCTATTGCACCTAAAGAGATTACGCCGGCTGCCCAGTCAAGATGGATGCTTCTCATTGCAGCGGCGACAGGTGCATGCGTATCGATTTGGTTCCACGGAATAATACCTGTCAAAATAGCTGCAACCGCAATGTATATAACTGTACAAATGGCAAGTGAAGCAATAATCCCGATAGGTATATCACGTTGCGGGTTCTTTGTTTCTTCAGCGGCGGTTGATACTGCATCAAAGCCTATATAAGCGAAGAAAACAAGAAATGCTCCCGTAAACACGCCCTGCCATCCGTTTGGCATAAACGGTGTCCAGTTTTGAGGCTGAACATAAAAAGCACCTGCTCCTATAAAAAGCAAAATAACTGCTAATTTAACAGCAACCATTACTGATGCCATTCTTGTACTTTCCTTAACTCCAACGAACAATATCGATGTAATTAACGTAATTATTAATATTGCAGGTAAATCTATTGAAAACGGAATAAATCCTATATGCGGAATATGTGCATCAGGGTTAGCAACTCCAAGCTCTTTCAATTTTAATATTGCAGTATGATAGTCGTGGGTGAGCCAAACAGGCGGATTAACCAGCCAATTCGGCAGAACGTGGTTGAAACCTTTTAAAAATTGCATAAGATAACCTGACCAACCGCTTGCAACGGTAATGTTGCCAATGGCATATTCAAGCATCAAAATCCAACCGATAAGCCAGGCGGCAATTTCTCCCATTGTAGCCTGAGTGTATGTATATGCGCTTCCGGCAACCGGAATCATGGCAGCGAATTCTGCATAGCATATTGCCGCAAGTGCACAAGCTATACCCGCAAAAACAAAAGATAAAATCAGAGCAGGACCTGCTCCCACATGAGTGTCGCTGCCGGCAGCAGCTGTACCCGAAAGTGTAAATATCCCGGCTCCTATAATTGCACCAATGCCTAAGATGGTTAAGTCAAAGGCATTAAGTGTTTTCTTAAGGTGGGATTTCTTTGCATTACTGATTAGCAAGTCAGCGTCTTTTTTTCTGAAAATCTTTTGCAAAAAGGTCTGATTTCCTTGTTTTTGTAGGTTTTCACTCATAGTATTTGGTGCTCCATATATTAAAGATAATTTTTTCACTAATAGGACTACTTTACTATAAGCAAAGACAAAGCAAAAATAATCAGGTCAAGATTTTAACATTACTTTATAAAGTTTTTTTAAAAGTATTATTTAAAAAATGCAGGTTTGATGCCTGCATTTTACCTGAGTTGATTTAAAAATCATTATTATATCAATATTTTGAGGGTGGATAAGGAGCATAACCATTGTTGTCATCCCAGAATCTATTCTTTTGAATGCTGCAATTAATTACCTTTTTATTGCAGAGTGTTTGTCTCCATTCGTACTTTATGAAATATCTTTCCGCATAGCTGTTTTCAGGCTCAAACTCCACGGAATAACTTGGTGAGTATTTATCTTCGCCAAATCCTGTTCCCGGCTGAGATTCTCTTGCGGCGGAATCGGATGCGGATTTACCTTTCATACTTGCACAGGGAACTACATTAAATGATTTGTCTTCATATAGGGGTTCCGGAGGCTTTTTTTCGTAAAATGCGGTCACTGCAATCACGCCCATAGCGGAATAATCTCCCCAAGCACCTGCATAAGATTTGTCATCAGATGTAAAATAAAACCTGTTAATCTGATTCTGTGAAGTTCTCCATCCTTCAAAACTGCCTGACGAATATGGATTCAAAATATACATTCTTTCAGTATTTTTCAGATAAGATTTTTGTCCCGATATTATGTTTCTGCCGTCAACGGCAATTACTAACCCTACTCTGCGGTTTGTATTGTTTGTTATGTTAATTGCATATCTCTTACCTTTTTGGGCTTCAATGTAATACCTCTGTGTGTTGGGGACATATTTTGCAGGGTAAGCATTGTACATAGACAGTGTATTACCGTCATCAGTGGTTATGTTTACGTCTAAAACATTAGATGTATAGTGTGCTGATGCAGGAAATGCCAATATTGCACAACTAAATACAAAAATTAAGGCAATGAGGACTTTTTTCATTTTTTGTCTCCAAAAATACTGTAAACAATTTTATTTTACATTCATAGTGAAAATCATTTCCTTAAATATTGGCTATTGTAAATATATATAAAGTTTCAAATTTCTTTTAATCGTTTCTTTGATAATAGATAATTAATTTATAATTATTTTTAAAAGAATTCTAACTTATAAAAAATAATAATCTAACAGTTTTTTAAATAATTATTTAACATTTATTATTTAGACTTAAAAAGACTTACCAATTAATTTGTCTTTTATAAATAAACATAACTTTATGTTTATTTATTTTTTTGTGCAGGATTATGTTTGGAGATGCGAATTTATTGAGATGATTCCAAATCACACTGATATTAACAATGACAAACTTCTGGGAACTGTTTTGTATTTAAACAAAATTAAAGAGAGCTGTGGTAGAGGGATAATATCGTTTGAAAATAATTCAATCAAGAAATTGGTTGAATTATCCGTTCAAATATGTCTTCAAAACAGTCAAGATAAGCATATAAAGATAAATTTATCCGGAGTCGAAGATATTAATGTACAATTCAATTTCTGGTTTATGCAGCAAGCTGTGGCTAATATAATTACCAACGCAATTCATCACAGTCCAAAATATGGAGAAATTATCATCAAAAGCTATAAGAATGAAAAACACGTTGTATTATCGTTCAGAGACTTTGGCAAAGGGATTAATGCCGAAGCTCTGAATTTTTTGTTTGATGAAGCATTGATATTAAAACATGACTGTTCTGAATTTGGCAGAAACTTGCTGATAGCAAAGACTATAACAGAAGCGCATAAAGGTTTCATAACCGCAGAAACCAAAACAGGAGCTGGAAGCACCTTCTTAATGCATTTGCCTATTGAAAGTTAGGCTTCAATGAAAAGTTTTGAGCCTACTATATTGGATTTGCCATTATAATACCCTGCAAATATGCCCCCCTGTACAGGGTTATTTTTTGCATAGTTATTATAATTGTTAGAACCTTGAAAAGGTTCCGCAAACGGATTGCTTGAATAATTTGTTTTTAAAGGTGTATGCGGTGTGTATTTTTGAGGGTATAAAGTTCTGTTTAAAATATTCATAACGTTGTTAATCATATATTTTCCTCTATGTTAATTTTAATTTTAGCAAATTTCAATCAAATGTCATTTATTTATACATTTTTTTAATGATTATAGAAAGTTCAAATAAAAAACTTAATATCAATTGATTAAATTCATACTAAGAGATTAGGACAATGTTATTGTTTATCTGCATTTGTTTTGAAAAAGCCACGGTTATAAATTCCCGTGGCTTTATTATTATGCTATATCTGTTCAAGGGTTTTCTATGCGGCATATCCGGAATACAGGGATGTAAGATAATTCTGAAGCCCGGATCCTGTATTAAAGAATGAACCGAAGCTGCTTCCTGTGTTTGTTCCGTATGAGCCCATATTCTGTATCAAACCGTTTATACCGGTTGTATCCATACCATATCCGGTTTGAGCAGTAGTGTTAACACCCTGCATTGCTATGGCAGTTATGTCTGTTCCCAAAGCATATGCGGAGAGAGCTTTATTTAATACACCTGTTCCTTTGTTGTCAGTAGGAATTCTCTTTGCCGAATCCGGATCGAAGGTATCTCCTAACAGACCGCTGGTTGCTACGCCGTCAGATTCCGTACCTTTAGAACTCGTTTCGAAGGTGCTGTTAATATGGCTGCCATATGCTCTTTGAGATAGGGTGTAACCTTCACTTGATGTTACAATAAGCCTGGTTTCAGTTGTTGAAGAACTAGGATTGACTTTTATGGAACCGAATTTGACAGTTCCTCCGTCAGCAAGGTTGTAAGTTTGTCCCTGCTGAATAGTTGTCTCGGTTTTTACTCCGTTGTTGATATTTACCAGCGTAGCAGTTCCGTTAGCTTTGTAATATACAATGCTGGTTTTATTGCCCATTGCGTTCTTAACTCTTACGGAGGATTCGCTTACGCTGTTGTTGCCCCAGTAGTTGAATTTTGCATTGTAGTCGAAGTTTTTGTCTTTTACTATACTGAAGACGGTTCCACCGTCTGCATAAATATTGTATGATTCTCCGTCACCGCCTCTAAAGTGCGGGTCACCTGTTACAGAACCCCATTCGCAAGGCGCAACAGGAGGTTTGCATGGCGGCGGAGGCGGACAAGGAATACAAGGTGTGCAGGTATTTACTATTGCAATGTTATTTTGATTGGTATTGCATCCGCCTATTGCCGTGTTGTTCTGATTAATATCTGTCGGACTGCATAAAGAAAAGCCGTTGTTTACCAGAGCAATGTTGTTTTGATTGGTATTCACTCCTCCCAAAGAAATATTTGATTGTCCGATATTTGTTGGACTTCCGATTGAAAAGCCGTTGTTTACCAATGCAATGTTGTTTTGATTTGTATTGCCGGCTCCAATAGCAATATTAGATTGTCCAATGTTAGTTGGGCTTCCTATACTGACACCACCGTTAACCACTGCTATGTTATTCTGATTAACATTTCCTCCTCCCAAAGAGATGTTTGACTGATTGACATTGGTAGGGCTGTTAATTGAGAAGGCATTGGTTAATAAAGCAACGTTGTTTTGATTTACGTTAGTTCCTCCGATTGCTGTGTTTGATTGATTTACTGTGCTGCTTGAACCAAATAACCTCGATGACATATATTTTGACAAATAACTGCTTGCTGATTGACCGTAACTCATTTCCTTTCCTCCTTTTAAAATTGTCTGAAATTACCGTGTATTTGTCTCTATTGACTGCAAAATTCGAAAGATTTTTATAAATACAATTTCATATTTATTAAAATATAAAAAAAACAGTAAGGTTATTCAATTACCTTGCTGTTTAATTTAGATAATGAAATAAAAAACTGAGGACTTTTGTCCTCAGTTTTTGTACTAATTGGTTCTATGTTATATCAGACTATGCTGTTGCACCTGTGAACAGAGATACAAAGTTCTGTCCCGAACCGCATGTTTGAATTGACTGGCAGTATGCGGAGGAATTAGCATCAAATGCGCTCATATACTGAATGATTCCGTTAATTTCGCTTGTTGAAAGTCCACAACCTGTTGTAAGTGCTACGTTTTTCATTATAGCTGCTTTTAAATCAGTGCCTAATGTGTATGAGCAAAGAGAACTGTTTAAAATTCCGGTGCCCATATTATCTGTTGCGACTCTTTTTGCAGAACCTGCATCAAATGTGTCACCTAATAAGCCGGATGTCATGACGCCGTCACTGTAAACGCCTTTGCATCCTGTTTCGAAGTTGCTGTCGATATATCCGCCGGCTCTTGCAACTTGACTTAAAGTATAGCCTTCTTTTGATTTAATAATAAGTCTTTCTTCAAGCTGACTGCCGTCGGCTCCACCGCCGTAAGCCTGACCGAATTTGACACATCCGCCGTCAGCAAGCTGATATACTTTACCGCGTTGAATTGTTATTTCGCATTTTTTGCCGTTAACTATGTTTACAAGTTTGGCGCATCCGGTTTTATCATAATAAATTATGCTTGTATATTTTCCGCAGCTGCTGCTGACTTTAACTGCCGAACCTGTTGTACCTGTGGTTCCCCAGCAGTTTAATTTTTCAAATTTTGCGTCGAATTCAAAATTTTTGTCTTTAACAATACTGTAAACTTTTCCTGATGTGCCGGTAATAGTATATAATTCACCGTCACCACCTCTGAAATGAGGATCGCCTGTCATGTAGCCGTATTCGTTAACTGCTATTTTGGGAGTGCAAACAGGCGGAGTTACTGGTGGTGGGCAAACAGGCGGAGTTACTGGTGGTGGGCATACAGGCGGAGTTACTGGTGGTGGGCATACAGGAGGTGTTACAGGCGGTGGGCATACCGGTGGATTTACAGGAGGACATACCGGAGGATCAGCAGGCGGGCAAGTCGGTGTAATTGTTACGCCTTTCATAATAGCTGTCTTTAGGTCAGTACCTAATGTATAAGAACAGAGGCTGCTGTTTAAGATTCCGCCGCCCATGTCATTTGTTGCTACTCTTTTTGCAGAGCCGGCATCAAATGTATCACCAAGTAAACCGGTAGGCATTACGCAGTCACTATATACACCTTTACAGCTTGTTTCGAAGTTGCTGTCAATATATCCGCCTGATCTTGCAACTTGTGTTAATGTATAACCTTCTGCTGATTTGATGATAAGTCTTTCTTCAAGTTGGCTTCCGTCGCATCCGCCGCCGTAAGCCTGACCAAATTTAACTGTTCCGCCGTCTGCGAGTGTATATGTAACGCCTCTTTGAATTGTTGTTTCGGTTAATTTACCGCTGACAACATTTACAAGTTTAGCGCATCCTTTTTTATCATAATAAATTATGCTGGTTTTAGTTCCGCAGGTATTGCCAACTTTAACTGCTGAACCTGTTGCGCCTGTGTTTCCCCAACAGTTAACAGTTTCAAATTTTGCATCGTATTCAAATTTTTTGTCTTTAACTATACTGTATACTTTGCCTGATATTCCTTTTATTGTGTACAATTCGCCGTCGCCACCTCTGAAATGAGGGTCGCCTGTCATATATCCGTATTCTTTAGCTGCAATTGTCGGACATACCGGTGGCGTTACAGGAGGACATACCGGAGGTTTAATGCACTGGCCTGTAAT